>VGXI01000188.1 GCA_016873475.1 bacterium
GAGAGCCCCTTCTATGCGACGGGGGGCGGCCAGGTCGCCGACACGGGCCTGCTCGCGCTGGGCGGCTGGGAGCTGCCCGTCCTCGAGGTGACGCGCCGTGGCAGCCGCCTCTGCCATCGCGTTGCACTCCCCGCGGGCCTGAGCCGCGAGGCGCTGATCGCCGAGCTGGGGGCGCTGCCGCTCGAGGCCCGCGTCGATGCCGGCCGCCGCCAGGCGATTGCGCGCGCGCACACGGCGACCCACTTGCTGCACGCGGCGCTGCACGCCGTCGTCGGCGAGGAGGCCACGCAGGCCGGCAGCTGGGTGGGGCCGGACAGCCTTCGCTTCGACTTCAACCACTACCGCGCCCTGCGGGTCGAGGAGCTGGTCGCGGTGGAGCAGCAGGTGGGCGAGTGGGTCCTCGCCAACTTGCCCGTGCGCCACGAGACGCTGCCGATCGCCGCGGCGATGGCGCGCGGCGCCATGGCGCTCTTCGGCGAGAAGTACGGCGAGGAGGTGCGCGTCGTCTCCGTCGGCGAGGTCTCGCTCGAGCTCTGCGGCGGCACGCACCTGGTGGCCAGCGGTGCCATCGGGCAGCTCCTCATCACGGCCGAGGGCAGCGTGGCCAGCGGCGTGCGGCGCTTGGAGGCGCTGACGGGACTCGCGGCGCAGCGCGCGGGGAGCCTGAGCCGCCGCACCCTGAGCGCGCTCGCGCAGCGACTGCACGTGGCGCCGGAGCAGGCCGAGGAGAGCCTGGCCGACTTGATCGAGGAACGCCAGCGGCTGCGCCGCGACCTGGAGGCCCTGCGCGCGGCGCAGGCGGCGGCGCGCAGCGAGGAACTGCTGGCACCGGCCGGCAGCTTCGGCGGCATCGCCGTGCTCAGGGGCGAGCTCAAGGCCGAGCAGCCCAAGGAGCTGCGCAGGCTCGCCGATTCGCTGCGCGGCAAGCTGAACGGTGCCCTCGCCGTGCTGCTGGCCGAGGCGGGCGGCAAGAGCTCCTTCCTGCTCCTCGTACCGGACGGCCTGGCGGCGGCGGGGCTGCACGCCGGCCGGCTCGCCGAGCAGGTCGCACAGCGGCTCGGCGGCCGCGGCGGCGGCAGCGCGACCCTCGCGCAGGCCGGGCTCAGCGGACCCGAGCAGTTCGCGGCCGTCCTCGCTGCTCTCGGCGAGACCCTGGCCGCCCAGGCGGGGGGAGAATCGTGAAACCGATGACTGCCGCGCGCGGCGCCCTGGTGACCGCGCTCTTCTGCGTGCTGCCAGCCCTGACCGCGCGCGCCCAGTTCGACGGCGGGCGCGCACGGCCCGCGGCGGCCCTGCCCGCGCTACTCGCCGCCACGCCGCCGGCAGCCTCGCCGGCAGCCTCGCCGGCGCCGACGCGCGCCGCAGCGGCAGGCAACTGGGCGCTCGACGCCCGCCTCGACCCCGATCGCTATCGCCTGGGCCCCGGCGATCGCCTGCTGCTGCTGCTGGACGGCAAGTCGCTGCGCCGGCTGGAGCTCGCTGTCCTGCCCGAAGGCATCCTGGAGTGGGAGGGGGGTCTGCGCGAAAACGTCGCCGGGCTCAGTCTGCGCGAAGCGGAGGCGGCGGTGCGCAAGGCGCTTGCACCCATCATGCCGGCCGTCGCCGTGCGGCTCCTGCTCAGCGCGCCGCGGCAGATCGAGGTGCAGGTGCAAGGCGAAGTCGCGGCGCCGGGCGCCGTGCGCCTGACGGCCAGCGATCGGCTGAGCGCGGCCATCGCCGCCGCGGGCGGCCCGAACGCGCGGGGCAGCCGGCGCTTCGTGGAGTTCCGCCAGGGCGGGCACGTGACGCGCCTGGACCTCTACCCCTTCCAGCGCGCGGGCGACTGGGACGCGAATCCCTACTGCCCGGCCGGCGTGCTCGTCTTCGTGCCGCTGCGCCGGGACACGGTGCAGGTGATCGGCGCCGTGAACCGGCCCGGCACCTACGAGTGGCGGGAGGGAGAGACGCTCGCCGACCTGCTCGCCTATGCCGAGGGCCTCGCTTCCGACGCGCTGCCGGGCTCGATCCTGCTGGAGCGCGCCGATGCCGAGACACCGGTGGCGCGCCAACTCGACGCGGAATCCGGGGCGACGCCCCTGCGTCCGGGCGACGTCATCGTCGTCGCCAGTCGCAAGCCGCTCCTGACGCGGGTCTTCCTCGAGGGCGCCGGCGAGCGCCTCGGCGAGGTCTACCTGAGCCCGGGCGAGACCCTGGGCGACCTCGTCCGGCGTCTGGGCGACATGCGCGGCAGCGCGCTGCCCGAGGCGGCCACCCTCGAGCGCCGCGGCACCGAGCGCAGCCGCTTCCTGCGCTTCGACCTGCGCGCCGTCCTGCGCGGCGAGAGCCCAGCCGAGCTGCCGATCGCGCACGACGACGTCCTCTACGTCCCCCAGCGGCCGACCGAGGTCTTCGTGCTCGGCGAGGTGCGCAAGCCCGGCCCTCTGCGCTACGTGCCGTCCTGGACCGTCGGCCAGTACCTGGCCCTGGCCGGCGGCGTCGGCGACAAGGGGAGCGAGGGCAAGCTGCACGTGGTGGACGCGAGCGGCGAGAGCCGCCGCGTCACCCGCACGGACAACCTGCACCGCGGGGACGTGCTCGTGGTGGGCCGCTCGAACCTGTCGATCTTCTCCGAGGTGCTGCTCACCGCCGCCTCCCTGAGCGGGCTCATCCTGGCGATCAACGCCCTGGCGAAGTGATGGCGGTGCTGGTCACCGGCGCCGAGGGCATGCTCGGGCGACGGCTGGTCGAGGAAGCGGCGCGCCGCGGGCACCGCGTGATCGGCCTGGATCGCCCCGGCTTCGAACTGGGGCGCCCGGAGGAGGCGGCGGCCCAGATCGCGGCGGCGCGGCCGGCGCTGGTGATCCACGGGGCGGCGCTGACGGACGTCGACGGCTGCGAGGCGCAGGCCGCGCTCGCGCTGGCGATCAACGGCGAGGCGAGCGGTGCCGTCGCCGAGGCCGCGCGGCGAGCCGGTGCGCGCTGCTACTACGTCAGCACGGACTACGTCTTCGACGGTCTCAAGACGACGCCCTACCTCGAGGACGATCGGCCGCACCCGGCCAGCGCCTATGGGCGCTCCAAGCTGCTCGGCGAGACGCGGGTGCTCGCCGCGGGCGGCAGCGTGATTCGCCTCAGCTGGTCCTTCGGGCCGGACGGGAGGAACTTCGTCGCCACCATCGTGGGGCTGCTGCAGCAGGGCCGCGCGCTGACGGTGGTCGCCGACCAGGTCGGCTCGCCCACCTACACGCGCGACGCGGCGGCGGCGATCCTCGACCTCGCCGCGGCCGGCGGCGAGGGCGTCTTCCACTGCTGCAATGCGGGGGAGACGAGCTGGTACGGCTTCGCGCGGGCGATCGCGGCGGGGATCGGCCGGGATCCGGCCCAGGTCAGCCCCTGCACCACGGCCGAGTATCCGCGGCCGGCGCCGCGGCCGGCGAACAGCCGCCTCGGCGGCGAGCGTTTGGCGGCGCTGCGCGGGCGCTCGCTGCCGGCCTGGGAGGACGCGCTCGCGCGCTACCTGAAGGAGCAGGCATGGCTGGCGAACTGAAGGCGATCTACGCCGAGCACCTGGCCGGGCACCGCGCGCTCTTCGCGCAGCTGGACGGCCTGGCGCCCCTCGTCGAGGCGGCCGGCGCCCGTCTGGCGGCGGCGCTCGCGGCCGGCGGCAGCGTCTGGCTGGCCGGCAACGGCGGCAGCGCGGCCGACGCCCAGCACATCGCCGCCGAGATGGAGGGCCGCCTCGAGCGCGAGCGCCCCGCCCGCGCCGTGCACAGCCTGGCCGCCAATGGCTCCACGCTGAGCTCGGTGGGCAACGACTACGGCTTCGAGGCGATCTTCGCCCGCCAGATTGCGGGCTTCGTGCGGCCGGGCGACCTCGTCGTCCTCATCTCGACCAGCGGCCGGAGCCCGAACCTGCTGCGCGCCGCCGAGGCGGCGCGGGAGCGGGGTATCGGCGTCATCGGCCTGCTCGGCAAGGGCGGCGGGCCGCTGGCCGCGCTCTGCGAGATCGCGATCGTCGTCCCCAGCGAGGACACCCAGTGGATCCAGGAGGCACACGCGCTGGTCGGCCACGTGCTGTGCAAGCTGATCGATCGCCTGCTGCCGGGTCCCCCGCCCGCCGGAGCCTGACGCGATGAAGGTGGCCCTGGTCCACGATTGGCTGACGGGGATGCGGGGCGGCGAGAAGGTGCTGGAGCTGCTCCTGGAGCCCTTCCCCGGCGCTCCCCTCTATACGCTGCTCCACGTGCCGGGCAGCGTCAGTCCGGCGATCGAGGCGCACCCGATCCGCACGGCCTTCATCCAGCGCCTGCCGCAGGCCGCGCGGCGGTATCGCCACTACCTGCCGCTTTTCCCCGCCGCCATCGAGGGCCTGGACCTGGGCGACTACGAGCTCGTCCTCTCCTCGAGCCACTGCGTGGCCAAGGGCGTGCGGACCGCGGCCGGCGCGCGCCACCTCTGTTACTGCCACGCGCCGATGCGCTACGCCTGGGATCAGTACGAGGCCTACTTCGGCGAGCGGCGGGACTTCCTGGGCCGCTTCGTCCTGCCGCGGGCGATGGCGCGGCTGCGCGCCTGGGACCGCCGCACGGCCGGTCGCGCCCAGCGCTACCTCGCCAACAGCGAGAACGTGCGGCGCAAGCTGATCGCGTTCTGGGGCCTGCCGCCCGAGCGCGTGCGCGTCCTCCACCCGCCGGTCGACACCGATTTCTACACGCCGGGGCCGCCCGCTGCGGCCGCGCCCGCCGCCGCGGCGGGAGGGGACTACTACCTGATCGTCTCCGCCCTCGTGCCCTACAAGCGCCTCGACCTCGCGCTGGCCGCCTTTCGCGGGGGCCGGCGGCGCCTGCTCGTCGCGGGCGACGGCCCGGACGCGGCGCGCCTGCGCGCGCTCGCAGCGGGCGACCCCGCGATCGCCTTCCTCGGCCGCCTGGACGACGACGCGCTGCGCGCTCTCTACCGCGGGGCGCGCGCCTTCATCCTGCCGGGCGAGGAGGACTTCGGCATCACGCCGCTCGAGGCGCAGGCCTGCGGCGCGCCCGTCATCGCGCTGGGGGCCGGCGGCGCCCTGGAGACCGTGCGCGAGGGCGAGACGGGGCTCTTCTTCGCCGAGCGCAGCGCGGAGAGCCTGCGGGGCGCCCTCGCGCGCCTGGAGGCGCGCGCCTGGGACCCGGCGCTGGCGCGCGCCCAGGCCGAGCGTTTCGCCAAGGCGCGCTTCCGGGAGATCTTCCGCCGCGAGCTGGCGGACTTCCTGGAGGGGCGCTGGTGAGCGCCGAGCGAGGGCCGCGGCTCCTGCGCACGCGCAAGGGGGACATGCTCTTTCCGAGCCTGCTCCTCCTGGGCGACCTGGCGGCGGTCTTCGGCGCGGCGCTGGCGACCTACGGCCTGCGCTTCGCGAGCGGGCTCTTCCCGACGCCCCTGGGGGTGCCGGCCTTCAGCGTCTATCTGCTAGCGGGGGGATCGACGGCCTTGGTCTGCGCGAGCGTCTTCTACCAGCGCGGGCACTACGCGGCGCGCCGCCGGGGCGACCTGCGCCGCGACCTCGGGGACCTGGCCGGCGGTCTCACCGTGAGCCTCGCCCTGCTGCTCAGCTTCCTCTTCTTCTGGCGGGGCTACAGCTTCTCGCGCAGCTTCGTCGTCAGTTTCGCCGCGGTCGCCTACCTCACCCTCCTGTTCGCCCGGCGCCTGCTGCGCGCCCTGCAGGGCCGCGCCTACGCGCGGGGCCGCGGCGTGCTGAACGTCGCCCTGCTGGGGGCGAGCCCGATGACGGAGCGCGTCTGGCGCCTCTTCGCCGAGCAGCCGAGCTACGGGCTGCGCCCGCTCGGACTCATCCGCGAAGCGGGCATGGACACCGGCCCGCCCGACCTGCCCGTGCTCGGCGACAGCGGGGCGCTCGAGGCGATCGTCGCCCGGCACGAGCTGGACACGGTGGTGGTGACGCTGCCCTTCGCGCGCTATGAGCGCATCGTCGAACTGACCGGGCGGCTCTCGGCGCTGAACGTGAACAGCTACCTGGTGCCGGACCTCGTCGGCCTGCTGACGACGCGCCTGCACCACCTGGAGATCGAGGGCCTGCCCTTCCTCGCCTTCCGGCACGTTCCCCTCTCGGGCCTCGGGCGCGTGCTCAAGCGCAGCCTGGCAC
>VGXI01000189.1 GCA_016873475.1 bacterium
CGGGTCCCAGGCGATCTCCGCCGGGCCCGCCGCCGACCGGCGCACGAAGCGCCGAACCGGCACCCCCGCGGCAGCGAGGGCCGCGCCGAGCGCGGCGCCGGTGAGACCGCTCGCGCCAGCGAGGGCGATGCGCGCCGGCGGGGCAGGGGCGCTCATGGGCTTGGAATGGGCGAGAGCCCGCTGGTCGGTGGCGCGACGAAGCGGTCCAGCGCCGCGCGCAGGGCGTCCAGGCCCTGGCCGCTGACGGCGCTGATCGCCAGGCAATCGACCTCGGCCTCGAGCCCGGCCGGCCGCGCGGGCTGGGCGCCGGGGCCGAGCAGGTCGCACTTGCTCAGGACGAGCAGGCGCTCCTTCGCGAGCAGCGCCGGCTCGTGCTGCACCAGTTCGGTGAGCAGGGCGCGGTAGACCGCCAGCGGCGCCTCGCTCGTCGCCTCGACGAGGATCACGAGCGCCCGGCAGCGCTCGACGTGCCGCAGGAACTCCTTGCCGAGGCCGCGGCCCTCGCTCGCGCCCTCGATGAGCCCAGGCACGTCGGCCATCACGAGCGAGCGCAGGGGCGCCGTGCGCACGAGGCCGAGGTTGGGTTCGAGGGTCGTGAAGGGGTAGTCGCCAATCTTGGGCCGGGCGTCCGAGAGCGCGGCGAGCAGGGTGGACTTGCCGGCGTTGGGCAGCCCGACGAGGCCGACGTCCGCGATCAGCTTGAGCTCCAGTTCCAGCAGGCGCTGCTCGCCCTCCTTGCCGGGCGTGTGCTTGGTCGGCGCCTGGTGGGTGGCGCTCTTGAAGCGCGCATTGCCGTGGCCGCCCTTGCCACCCCTGGCGACGAGCAGGCGCTGGCCGGGCGCGGTCAGGTCGCCCAGGAGCAGGTCCTCTTCGCGGTCGCGGACGAGCGTGCCGGGCGGCACCGGGACCACGACGTCGGCGCCGCTCTTGCCCGTCTTCGTGGAGCCCTCGCCGGGGCGGCCGTCCTCGGCGTTCCAGTGCTGACGGTAGCGCAGGTCGAGCAGTGTGTGCAGCGCCGGATCGACGACGACCCAGACGTCGCCGCCCTTGCCGCCGTCGCCGCCCGCGGGCCCGCCGCGCGGCACGAACTTCTCGCGGCGGAAGGCCGTGCAGCCGTCGCCGCCGCGGCCGCTTCGCACGCGGATCAGCACGCGGTCGACGAGCATCTCAGGCGCCCCGGCCGAGGAAGCGCTCCAGGCGGTCGAAGGCCGCCGCCAGCTCGACGTCGGCAGCGGCGAAGGAGAGCCGCGCCCAGTCCGGCATGCCGAAGGCATCGCCCGGCACGAGGGCGACACCCTCCTGCTCCAGGAGCCTGGCGCAGAACTCGCCGCCGTCCGCCCAGCCGCGCGCTCGGCAGACGCGGGCCGTGTCGAAGAAGAGGTAGAAGGCGCCCTGCGGCTCGACGAAGGGCAGGCCGAGCGGCCGCATGCGCTCGAGGCAGTAGCGCAGCCGCTTCGCGAAGGCCGCGCACATCGGCGGCACGCTCGCGCGGCCCTCGCCCAGCGCGACGAGGGCGGCGCGCTGGCTGATCTGGCTCGGGCTCGAGAGGGCCTGGCTCTGGTAGCTGGCCAGCGCTTCGATCAGGCCCTTCTCGGCGATCGCATAGCCGAGGCGCCAGCCGGTCATGGCATAGCTCTTCGAGAAGCCGCTGACCACCACGGTGCGCTCGGGCAGCCAGGGCTCGAGGTTGTAGATGGACTGGTGCCTCAAGCCGCCGTAGACGAGGTCCTCGTAGATCTCGTCGGCGATGATGACGAGGTCCTTCTCGCGCGCCACCGCCGCGATCGCCCGCAGCTCCTCGGCGCCGTAGACCGCCCCCGTGGGATTGGTCGGGTTGTTCAGCAGCAGGACCTTCGAGCGTGGCGTGATCGCCGCGGCCAGGCGCGCCGCGTCCAGCTTGTGGCCGCGCGCGAAGTCGGTCGCCACGGGCACCGGAACGCCGCCGCGCATCTTGACCATCGCCTCGTAGCTCACCCAGAAGGGCACGGGGAAGAGCACCTCGTCGCCCGGATCGAGCAGGATGCACAGGAGGTAGTAGAGCAGCGGCTTCGCCCCGCTCGAGACGCAGACGTTCGCGCCCGCCAGCGGCAGGCCCCAACGCTCGCTGTAGGTGGCGGCGATCTTCGCGCGCAGGGCGGGCTCGCCCGCCGCAGCCGTGTAGCGCGTCGCGCCGGCGCGGATGGCGGCGATACCGGCCTCGGCCACGGGCGCCGGCGTCGCGAAGTCCGGCTCCCCCGCCGTGAGCGAGATCACGTCCCGCCCCTCGCTCTTCAAACGGGTCGCGAGCGCGGCGACGGCCAGGGTCTTCGATGCCTCGACGGCGCGCCCGATGCTGTTCAGCTTCACCGAGAAGCGCTCCATGCGTCGCCTCCTACCACCCGCGCCCTAGGGCAGCTTGCCCCAGGCGCGCAACTCGGCCAGCACGGGGGCCGGCACGAACCCGGAGATGTCTCCGCCGTAGTGAATGATCTCCTTCACCAGCGAGCTGCTCAGCGACAGGAACGGCTCGCTGGGCATCATGAAGATCGTCTCGCAGCGCGCGAGCAACTTGCGATTGGTCAGCGCCATCACCAGCTCGGCCTCGAAATCGCTGAAGGCGCGCACGCCGCGCAGGACGGCGGCCACGTCGTGGAGCCGCACCTGCTCGGTGAGCAGGGTGTCGAAGCCGATCACGCGCAGGTGCGGCAGCGTCGCCGTCATCCCGCGCATGAGCTGCAGCCGCTCGGGCAGCGTGAGCAAGGTACGCTTTTCCCGGTTTTCCGCCACGGCGACGAGCAGTTCATCGCAGAGCGGCAGGGCCCGCTGGATGAGGTCCAGGTGCCCGTTCGTCGGCGGATCGAAGGTGCCGGGATAGAGCCAGCGCTTCATGGCAGCTCCTCTTCCAGATCGCGCTGCGGCGCTGGCCGCAGCAGGGTGACGCGCGAGTCGCCGCAGCGCAGCGCGCGCTCGCAGACGAGGCCGGGCGGCGCGACCAGTTCCCGGTCCGCGCTCTCGTAGGCCAGCCAGACCGGCCGCTCCGCCCCGAGCCGGCCGATGGCGGCCAGGGCCGCCGGGCCCGCCGGATCGCCGTAGGGCGGGTCCAGGAAGACGCCGTCGGGCGCCGGTCGCGGCCACTCGCGCTCGATGAAGCGCAGCGCCTCCTGCCGGCGCCAGGCGACGGCCAGCTCCGGGGCCGCCGCGAGGAGCGGCCCCAGGTTGCGCTCGAGGACCGCCAGGCTGGCCGCGGCCGCGTCGACGAAGAGCGCGCCCGCAGCGCCGCGGCTCAGCGCCTCGATGCCCAGGCTCCCCGTGCCGCAGAAGAGGTCGACCACGCGCGCGCCGGCGAGGCAGCCCGCGTGCTCGAGCACGCCGAAGAGCTGCTCGCGCAGGCGGTCGCTGGAGGGCCGCACCCCCGCGGGCGCCGCCTGCAGACGGCGGCCCTTGAAACGCCCGGCGATCACGCGCATGGCCCCTCCGCAGCGCGGGCGGCGGCGAGGATACGGCGCGCGAGGCCCTCGCGCAAGCGCGCCCGGGGCTCGGCGTCCTCGGCAGCGGCCAGCGGCAGCACCAGGTCTGCGAGGGCACGATAGAGGGGTTCGCGCCGCGCCCAGCGCACCTGCAGCGCCGCCTCCCCCGCCGCCGCCAGAGGCCGCGCGCCCGGCCGGGCGGCGAGGCGGGCGGCGAGCAGGGGCCAGTCCCAGGCGAGGTAGACGCAGAAGCCCGCCCTGAGGAGCGGGTGGTTGGCCGGCGTCTCGACGACGCCGCCGCCGGTGGCGAGAACGAGCCCCGCGCGGCCGGCGAGGGCGGCGAGGGCCGCCTGCTCTTCGCGGCGGAAGCCGGCCTCGCCGCCCGCGGCGAAGAGCGCCGGCAGGCTGCAGCCGGTGCGGCGCTCGATCTCGGCGTCGAGGTCGAGGAAGTCGAGCCCGCCCTGGCTGGCGAGCACGGGGCCGAGGCGGGTCTTGCCCGCGGCCATGAAGCCGAGCAGGTGGATGCGCACGGCGCTAGCGCCGCGCCTGCTGGCGGCGGTAGAGACGCCAGGCGGCCTTGAGATCGGCCAGCGTCGCCGAACGGAACTCCTCCAGCACCGCATCGGCGAGGACGAGGGCCACCATCGCCTCCATCACGACGCCCATCGCCGCCACCGCCGTGCAGTCCGAGCGCTCGCGCAGGGCCTTCACCGGCTGACCGCTCGCGATGTCCACGCTGGCGAGCGGCTGCATCAGGGTCGAGATCGGCTTCATGGCGCCGCGCACGAGGAGCGGCTCGCCCGTCGTCATGCCGCCCTCGAGGCCGCCCATGCGGTTGGTCGGCCGGCGGTAGCGCAGGGGGCCCCCCTTGGCGGGCAGGATCGGATCCATCGCGCGGCTGCCGCGCATGCGGGCGTTCTCGAAGGCGGGGCCGATCTCCATCCCCTTCACGGCCGGGATCGAGAGGATCGCCGCCCCCAGGCGCGCGTCGAGGCGGCGCTCCCAGTGCACGTAGTGGCCGAGGCCCGGCGCCAGCCCCGTGACGACGACCTCGGCGACGCCGCCCAGGGTGTCCCCGTCCTGCCAGACGGCCTTGATCGTGCGCAGCATGCGGGCATAGGCCTCGGGATCGGCGACGTGCAGGTCGTTCGCGGCCGCCGCGGTGGCGAGCGCCGCCAGGTCGCCGTAGTCGGCCTGGCTCTGGACGCCGCCGATCGCGAGCACGTGGCTGAACAGGCGCACGTCCAGCGCTTCGAGCAGCAGGCGGCAGACGGCGCCCGCCGCCACGCGCGCCGCGGTCTCGCGAGCGCTGGCCCGCTCGATGACGTTGCGGATGTCGTCCGTGCCCGTCTTCAGCACGCCGGCCAGGTCGGCGTGGCCGGGCCGCGGCTGGGTGACGGGCTTCGGCGCCTTCTCGCCCCGCCGCGGCTCGGGGTGCATGCTCGCTTCCCAGTTCGGGTAGTCGAGGTTCTCGATCCAGAGCGCGAGCGGGCCGCCGAGCGTCAGGCCGCGGCGCAGACCGCCGGTGATGCGCACGCGGTCCCGCTCGATCTTCATGCGGCCGCCGCGCCCGTAGCCCTCCTGGCGGCGCGCGAGCTCGGCGTCGATGCGCGCGGGATCCACGCGCAGGCCCATCGGCAGGCCCTCGAGCAGGGCGGTCAGGCCGGGACCGTGGGACTCCCCGGCGGTGTGGAGCTGGAGACGGCGCATGGCGTTCCTCGGGCGGCGGGCGGGATCCTCAGGGGGAGCCTAGCGTCTGGCGTGGCGGGGGTAAACAAAAACCCGGCCCCCGCGGCGCGGGGGCCGGGTCGCCCGAGGTCGGCGGCCTCAGCCGCCCAGCGGAAGCGTGTAGCCCTGCTCGCGGAGCTCGGCCTCCGAGCTCGCCGCGCCGGGCTCGACGATGCGCGGCGTGATGAAAATGATCAGCTCGCGCTTGCTGTCGTTGCGGTTGCTGTACCCGAAGACGCGGCCGACGATCGGCAGGCGGCCCAGAAAGGGCACGCTGCGGTCCAGGCTGCTGTCGCTCGACTTGATCAGGCCGGCGATCACCGCCGTCGAGCCGTCGTCGACCATCACGTTCGTCTTGCTCTCGCTCGTCGTGATGATGACGCCGCCCTGCACGGTGGCTTCGCTCGAGAGGTCGCTCACCTCGGTGAGCACCTGCATCATGATCTTGCCGTCGGGATTGATGTGCGGCGTGACGACCATCTTGATGCCGATCGTCGTCAGCTGCGTGATCGCGTTGCCCGCCTCGTCGGCGACGATGAGGGGGATCTTCTTGCCGACGAGGATGTTCGCCTCGCGGTTGTCCATCGTCGTCACGCGCGGCGTGCTGATGATGTTCGCCTTGTTGGCCAGCTCCAGCGCCTGGATGGCGACGTTCAGCTCGCCCCAGCTGCGCACGGTGCCCAGCTTGACCTCGCCGACGGGGCTGGCGAAGGACCCGTCGACGGTGCCCGTGCCCGCGAGGCCCAGATCGTCGTTGCTGATGTTGAGCGCTTCCCACTTGATGCCCAGGTCGCGGCTCGCGCGGTAATCGAGGTCGACGATGCGCGCCGTGATCTCCACCTGGGGGGG
>VGXI01000190.1 GCA_016873475.1 bacterium
TTTTTCGGCGCCACCTTCCGCGGCCCGGCGGCTCTCGCCGCGTTGCGCCGCGCGCATGCGGACGCCGATCTCGCCGCCACGCTGGTCGCGCTCACGGTGGAGTCCGTCGCGGGCGCGCTCGCGGGCCTGCCGGCCGAGCGGCTCTTCGTCGCCGGCGGTGGCAGCGCGAACCCAACCCTGATGGCGGCGCTTGCCGCGCGCCTGGCGCCGCTGCCGGTGGTGACGAGCGCGGCGCTCGGCCTGCCGCCCGCCGCGAAGGAGGCGGCCGATTTCGCCGTTCTCGCCCTGGAGGCGGCCGCGGGCCGCCCCGTCAGCCTGCCCGCCGTCACCGGCGCCCGGGTCCCCGCGCTCGCGGGGCTCTTTGCGCCGGCCGCGGGAATCCCTGTCTAGAACCCGAGCTGCTCGAGGACCCGCCGCATGCCGCGCCGACTCCGCTCCCTGCTCCCGCTGCTTAGCCTGCCCTTCGCGCTGCTCGCCTTCACCGGCTGCGAGACGAAGCCGCCCGTCGAGACGCGCACCGTGCGCGAGCGCCCGCCGGTGGAGCGCCGCAGCAGCGACGCGCGCCGCAGTCGCACGCAACCGGGGCTCGGGCGCGAGCCCGAGTTGCGCATCCTCCTCGCGCGGCGGGTGAGCGGCGTGGAGCTCGAGGCGAGCAGCGGCTTCGTGGCTCTCGATGAAAAGGGCCGCGTGCTCGCCCGCTACGGCGGCGATCGCCGCTACAACGTCTTCCAGGAACGCCAGGCGCCCGACCGCCTCGAGGTCGTCGGCGAGGCCCTGCGCGGCGGCGCGAAGACGCGCGCCACGCTGGCGCGCCTGCCCTTCGCCGAAGGCGTGACGCTGCAGCCGCTGGCCGGCGGCCTCTTCACCGTCAACGGCAAGCCCTATCGCGGGCGGCTTCGCCTCTGGCGCGAGGAGGACCACTTCAGCGTCAACAACCTGCTGCCGATGGAGGCCTACCTGCGCGGCGTCGTGCCGCACGAGATCGGCAACCTGCCGCCCAGCGGGTTCGAGGCGATGAAGGCGCAGGCGGTGGCCAGCCGCACCTACGCCGTGAACCGGCTCGAGGCGAGCCGGCACCGCGGCTGGGACATGATGGACACGGTCGCCGACCAGGTCTATCGCGGCGCGGCCGACGAGTCGCCGGCGGCGAATCGCGCCATCGAGGCGACGCGCGGCCAGGTCCTCATGGACAGGGCGGGCGAGGCGGTGGCGGAGGTCTACTATGCCTCCACCTGCGGCGGCGCGACGGTGGCGATCGACGAGGTCTGGAAGCACGCGCCGGTCGCGCACCTCACGCTCGTCCGCGACGTGGACGGCCAGGGCCGCGCCTGGTGCCGATCGAGCAAGCTCTTCCGCTGGCGCCAGGCCTGGAGCGCCAAGCAGCTCGGCCAGATCCTGCGCGCCTACCTGCCGCCGGCCGCCGGCCTGCCCGCCGACACGGAGGTCGGCTACCTCAAGGACATCGCCGTCACCGAGCGCACGCCCGAGGGCCGCGCCAAGCGCCTCGAGGTGACCACCGACAAGGGGCTGTTCGTGGTGAAGGGCGACCGCATTCGCTCGGCGCTCAAGCGCGACCTCGAAGGCAACGCGCTCCGGAGCATCTTCTTCGAGCTGGAGACGCAGCGCGACAAGCAGGGCCGCCTGGTGCGGATCCTTGCGACGGGCGCCGGCTGGGGGCACGGGATCGGCATGTGCCAGGTGGGGGCCATCGGCCGCAGCGCGGCCGGCCAGCGCTACGACGCGATCCTGGGCGCCTACTACCCGGGCACCCGGCTCAGGCGGCTCTGGCACTGAAGCCTGCAACTCCTTGCCCTGGGGAGGTTTGGGACCCGGGAGTCTTGACAGGCCGGGGGCCCTTTGCTAAGTTGGCCCCCTGCCTGTGCTGGGGGGCGTAGTTCAGCCTGGTTAGAACGCCTGCCTGTCGAGCAGGAGGTCGCGAGTTCGAATCTCGTCGCTCCCGCCCCAGAAGCCCTGTCGCGACCGCCCGCGGCAGGGCTTCTCGTTGTGACGCGCGCAGCCTCCCGCCGGCGACCGCCTTTGCTTCGCCACCCGGACCGCCCTATGTTCCCAAGTTGGTCGGGCTTCGGCCCGGTGAGGGGAGGTAGGAAATGCGAAGTGTATGCCGCAGCGCGCTGCTCGTGGTGTTTGGCCTCGTGGGATGGGGGAGTGCGGTGGCCGCCCGGGCCGAATGCATCGACTACAACGACTACCTGCACTGGATCGGCAATGTCAACACGCCGAACCACGCCTACGCCGTGGCGGTGGCCGGCGGGCTGGCCTTCGTCGCGGATGGGGCCTCGGGGCTCCAGGTCATCGATCTGTCCGCGGCCTGTGATCCGCAGGCCCTCGGCAGTGTCAACACCCCGGGGAGTGCCCGCGGCGTGGCGGTAGGCGCCGGCCACGCGTTCATCGCCGACGACACGGCTGGCCTGCAAGTGATCGACATCACCGATCCGGCGCACCCCGCGCTCGTAGGCAGTGTGGACACGCCGGGTAATGCGCTTGCCGTCGCCCTGGCGGGGACGCACGCCTTTGTCGCGGACGGCGCGGCCGGTCTCCAGGTTGTCGACGTTTCGGATCCGGCGCATCCCGCCCTCGTGGGAAGCCTGGATACGCCCGGATCGGCCACCGCCCTCCTGATCGTGGGCAGCACCCTCTACCTCGCCGACTACGGGGCCGGTCTCCTGATCCTCGACATCGCAGACCCCGCGCAACCCGCAATCCTGGGCAGCGCGGACACGCCGGGCACCGCCAGCGGCGTGGCGATCGCCGGCCCTTATGCTTTCGTTGCCGATGGGGGCGCAGGTCTCCAGGTGATCGACATCGCGATACCCAGCGCGCCGCTGCTCGTGGCCAGCGCCAACACCGGTGCGGCCGTAGGGGTCGCCCTCCTGGGCAGCCGCGCGCTCATCGCCGACGGATGGGGTCTCCGGGCCGTCGATGTCGGCGATCCGCTGCACCCTCAGTTGCTGGGCAGGCTGATCCTCTACGGCACCACTACCGGCATCGTCGTGGCGGAGAGCGTCGTCTACGTGACAGCGGGCCTCTACGGTCTCGACCTGCTCAACGCTGGCGGTGGCGAGCTGCCGCCGGTCCTGAGCAACCTGAGCACCCTGGACCACGCCTATGCCGTCGCCGGCGCCGGGGCCTACGCCTATGTGGCCGCCTACGAGGCGGGGTTCCACATCGTCGCCACGGGTGACCCCGCGAATCCGCAGCTCGTCGGCGGGATCGACACGCCGGGCCTCGCGCAGGACGTGGCGGTCGCCGGCGGCTACGCCTATGTCGCCGACTACCTCGCTGGCCTCCAGGTGATCGATCTCAGCAATCCGCTGAGCCCGCAGATCGTGGGCACTCGGAACACGCCGGGCGCGGCCCAGGGCATCGCGATCGCCGGCGACTACGCCTACATCGCCGATTGGAGTAGCGGCCTCCAGGTGATCGACATCACAGATCCGACGTATCCCCGTATCGTAGGCAGCCTGGACACCGGCAACGAAGCCCTCGACATCGCAGTGTCGGGCACCTATGCCTACATCGTGGATCCCGGCGCCGGCCTGCTCGTGCTCGATATCGGCGATCCGGCGAATCCCCAGTTCGTGGGGGACGTGAACACGACCTACGAAGGGCTCTACAACCCGCGCGGCGTTGCGATCGCGGGTGACTACGCCTACGTCGCCGACTATTCCCAGGGGCTCCGGGTCATCGACGTCAGCGATCCCAGCGATCCGCAGATCGTCGCCACCGGATACATCCCGTGGCGCTGCTATCAGGTCTGCGTCGCCGACGGGTTTGCCTACGTCTCGAACGACGAGAACGGCCTTCAGATCGTGGACATTAGTACACCGACGGCCCCCTGCTGCGTGGGCAGCGTGAACACGCCGGGGGCAACGCGGGGAGTGGCGGTGGCAGGCGACCTGGTCCTCCTCGCCGACATCTATGCGGGTCTCTTCATCCTGCCCGCGCAGTGCGGCCTGCCGAGCGCGGTGGCCCCGGCCCTGCCAGCGGCCACGCTGGTCTTGGGCGCCATGCCCAACCCGAGCCTGGGGCGGACCACGCTTCAGCTCGAACTGCCGGCGCGCGGACCGGTGGCGGTGGCGATCTACGATCTCGCCGGCCGCCGGGTCCGCGAGCTACTCACCGGCACGCGGGAGGCCGGCCCGCTACGCGTGACCTGGGACGGCCAGGATGAGGCGGGCCGCCCCGTCGCCGCGGGAGTCTACTTCGCGCGGGCGGCGACGCGCCAGGCTGTGGCGAGCGAGCGCTTCGTCATTCTGCGTTGAGGGCCGCGGCGTGCCGCTTGCGCCGGGCCAGGCCTGCCGGGAGGCGGTTACTCCGCCTCCCGGTCCTTCTCTCCCCTCGACAGCGCCAGAGCGGGCCGTTAGACTGGGTGGCGCCGGTCGCCGCCGACGCGGCCGGGCCACGGAGGATCACCATGCGACATGCCGGCCTCGCTTGCGCCTTGCTCCTTGCCCTTTCCCGCGGGGCCACCGCCAGCACCTACCTGGTGCTTCCCGACGGCAGCGGCGACACGCCCTCGATCGCGGCCGCGCTGCGCCTGGCCGTGAGCGGCGACGTGATCGAACTGGGCGACGGCGTCTTCAGCGGGCTGGGCAGCACCGCGCTCGACTTCGCCGGCCGCACGCTCACGCTCCGCTCGCGCAGCGGCGACCCCACAGCCTGCGTGCTCGACGCCGCGGCCGGGCCCGCGGCGCCCGCCCGTCTGCTCAGCCTCGTCAGCGGCGAGGGCGTGGCGACCCGCATCGAAGGCATCGGTTTTCGCGGCGGCTATCTCGCCGACGCCGACGGCGGCGCCCTCCTGCTCGCCGGCAGCGACGTGCGCATCGTGAACTGCCGCTTCAGCGGCAACGCGGCGCGCGAGGGCGGCGCGGTCTTCGTCGCCGGCGGCGCGCCGGTATTCGAGGACTGCGTCTTCATCGGCAACACGGGCGGCAACGCGGGCGGCGGCCTCGGCGTCAGTGGCGGCGCCGTGGTCACGGTGACGCGCTGTCGCTTCGCGGCCAACAGCGCCGACTACGGCGGCGGGCTGATGGCGGATGCCGCCACGCTGGCGCTCGCGGACTGCGTCTTCCTCGGCAACAGTGCCAGCGCGCGCGGCGGGGGCGTCTACGCCGGCGATCGCGCGGCGCTCGCGCTGACGGGCTGCACGCTGGCCTACAACGGGAGCGTCGCGGGCGGCGGGCTCGCGCTGGCGACGCTGAGCAGCCTCACGCTCGCGCAGTCGATCGTGGCCTTCGCGCCCGCGGGGGGAGCGATCGAGCTGCGCTTCGGCAGCGCGGCGACGATCAGCTGCAGCGACCTCTTCGGCAACGCGGGGGGCGACTGGACGGGCGCCCTCGCGGCGCAGCTCGGCACGGCCGGCAACCTCGCCCTCGATCCCGAGTTCTGCGGCGATGCCGTGGACGGCGACCTCACGCTCGCCGCTGGCAGCCCCTGCGCGGCGCCGGCCTGCGGGGCGATGGGCGCCGAGGGCGTCGGCTGCACGGGGCGCAGCGTGGGCGCCATGGACTTCAGCACGCTCAAGCAGCTCTACGGCAACTGATCCGCCAGGAAAGGACGGGCGCGCGCATGGCCAAGAGTCCGCGCATCATCGTCACCGGCGGCGCCGGCTTCATCGGCAGCAACCTGGTGCGTTCGCTCAATGCGGCGGGGGAGCGGGACATCCTGCTCGTCGATCACCTGGGGTCCGACGCAAAGTGGCGAAACCTCGTCGGGCTCTCCACCGCCGACTATCTGGACAAGGCGGAGTTCCGCGCGCGCTTTCGCAGCGAAGGCCTGGCCGGGGCGCAGGTAGTCTACCACCTCGGCGCCTGCAGTTCGACCAGCGAGCTCGACGCCGGCTACCTGATGGACAACAACACGCGCTACACGCGGGAGCTCTGCGACGCGGCGCTGGCGGCGGGCGCGCGCTTTT
>VGXI01000191.1 GCA_016873475.1 bacterium
GGTCGCGCATGCGCCGCCAGGCCTCGTGGTAGATCTGCGCCCATTCCTCCCGCGGGTCGAGATCGATGACCACGCCGTCGAGGGAGACCCGGGCCTCGCTGAGGTCGTCCGGCTTGCCGCAGGTGGCGACCACGTAGAGCTCGCCGGGTCCCTTGGCGACGACCATCTTCTCGCCCTTGGCGGCGATGCGAAAGCCCGCGACGCCGCCCATGAACTCCTCGGCCTTCTCGGACTCGAAGTCGAAGACCATCAGCGCGGCGGTCGGGCCTTCGGCCGCCTGGCCCTCGGTCCAGCCGCGCAGCGGCGAACTGAGGTAGAAGAGCTTGCCCTTGATCGCCTCCATGCCGCCGTACTGACCGGCGGGCAGGTCCAGCGGGACCATGCGCTGCTCGATGCCAGCGAAGTCGATGCGCACCGGCTGGGGGCCCTCGTCCTCCTTCTCCTCCTTGTCCGCCTTGTCGGCCTTGCCGCCCTTCTTGCCTTTGGCCTTGCCGTCCGCCTTCGCCTTGTCCGCGGCCTCCGGCTTGGGCGGCACGCCTTCGAGGTGGGCGAAGGGGTTCTCGCCGTCGGCCTGCAGGAGGACCAAGTAGAGCTTGTCGTTGTTGACCTCGATGTTGCTGAAGTCGCGGCTGCCGAAGAGGGGGTTCATCGCACGGCTGCCGACGAAGTAGAGGAACTTGCCCTCGGGATCCCAGGTCGGCGAGCTGCTGTCCGTGTAGGCGCTCGTCACGCGCCGGCTCTGCCTCTCCTGCGTGTCGTAGACGTGAATGCAGCGGAAGTCGTTGGGCATCACCTTCGTGTAGGCGAGCCAGCGGCTGTCGGGGCTGAAGAAGTACTCGTAGAAGCCGCCCCGGTCGCTGGCGTCGACCTTGACGGCCTCGCCGCCGGCGACCGCCTGCAGCCAGAGGTTCTGGGCTTCGTCGCCGTAAGCGATCCACTTGCCGTCCGGCGACCAGCAGGCGGGGTAGAGATGGCCGCGCTCGCCCGCTGGCTTGACCACCTTCACCTCGCCGCGACCCCAGGCGTCGGCGCTGTGGATGGCTTCCTCGCCGCTCGCATCGCTGACATAGAGCAGCTGCTTCCCGTCCGGGCTGTACTCCGGATGCTCCTCGCGGGCCCCGCTGCCGCGGGTGACGGGCAGCGTGACCCCGTCCTTTGCCGCCAGCGAGAAGAGCTCGCCGCGCGCGGCGATCGCCACGCGGTCGCCCTCGGGCGAGATCGCGAAGCCGGTGAGGAACTGCGCGGCATCGCTGTAGCGCGAGCGGGCGAGGCTGCGCTCGCTCGGCAGCTCGATTGCGAGCACAGGGTTGCTCTGGGTCGCCGGGTCGTAGAGCTTCAGACCGCCGGCCAGCATGTAGACGATGCGGCCGTCGGGACCCATCGCCGGCCAGCGCGCGTCCCAGTTCCCTTCGTCGGTCAGGCGGCGCCGGTCGCTGCCGTCGGGGAGCATGCTCCAGAGGTCGGCGGTGCCGCCCTGATCGCTGAGGAAGTAGACGCGCCCGCCGTGCCACATCGGGTAGGCGTCGAAGCCGGGGAAGTCGGTGATCTTGCGGAAGTCGGCCAGCTTGGGGTCGCCCACCCAGATCTCCGCCGCGGTGCCGCCGCGGTAGCGCTTCCAGGTGAAGGTCTCCGAACTGGGGCGGCTGAAGGCGTAGCGGCCGCTCACGGGATCGATGGCCAGGCGGCCCGCCCAGCCCACGGGCAGCTTGCGGGGCTCGCCGCCCGCGGCCGGGACGCTGTAGATCTCCCAACTGCCGTGGGGGTGTTCGGCGCGGGAGCGGAAGAGAATCTCCCGGCCATCGGGGCTCCAGTCGAGCACGTCCTCCGGGCTCGGATGCCAGGTCAGGCGGCGGGGCTCGCCGCCGGCGGCCGGCATCACGAAGACGTCGCGGTTGCCGTCGTATTGGCCGCTGAAGGCAATCCAGGCGCCGTCGGGCGAGAAGCTGGGCAGGCTCTCCAGGCCGGGGTGCGCGCTGAGCCGCCTGGCCAGTCCGCCCTGGTCGGAGACGGTCCAGAGGTCGCCTTCCGCGCAGAAGACCACGGTGTGGCCGTGGATATCCGGCGTGCGCAGGTAGCCGCTGGCCGCTCGGGCCGCACTCGCGGCGGCCGCGACGAGCAGGATGCCGGCGAGCGAACCGAAGGCGCGGCGACCGCGGTCGCCGGGAATGCGCTGTGTCATCTGAGCCTCCAGGGGCTTTGCGCGCCGGGTGTTCGCCTACTCGGCCGCAGGCGGCGGGCGCCGGAGCTGGGTTGATTCCGGGGAAGGCCTAGACTACTGTGCCGGACCAGCCTGTGTTTCAAGGGAAATCCGCAGGGAGCCTGCCAATGCCCAGCGCCCCGCGCGCTCTCGCCCTCGCCGCCGCCCTGCTCGCCCTGGCGCCCGGGGCCGGCGCCGATCCCAGCTTGCCGGGCGGCGAGGCCCCTCGCGACTGGGTCGTCCTGCCAGCCCTCGGCTACTCGAGCGACACGGGCTGGATGGGCGGCGGTCTCCTCATGCGACTGCACGGTTGCCGGAAACGGGCCTTGGGTGCGGACTCGGTTCCTAACGGCTGCCGCCGCTCCCAGGCTGCGCTCGCTCTGCTCTACAGCGAGCGCCGGCAACTCCTGGTCGCGCTGAGCGGCGACACGAACTGGGGCGAGGGCCGCCAGCACCTCCTCTGGAAGCTGGCCTGGCGGCGCTTTCCGAGCACCTTCTATGGCATTGGTCGAGAGGCCGCCCTCGAGGAGAGCTACACGCCGCGCAGCCTGGAGCTCGAGCTCAGCGCCCTGCGCCGGTTCGGCGCCGGCTGGGAGTTCGGGCTGGCAGCGGTGGCGCGACGCCAGCGCCTGGAAACCGCCAGCCTCGAGCCGGGCGGCCTCCTGGCCGGCGGCGCGCTGCTCGGCAGCGCGCCGCTCGCGAGCATCGGGCTGGGCCCGCGTCTGCTCCTCGACCGCCGCGACGAGGCCTGGCAACCTCGGCGCGGCGTCTACCTGAGCGCCGGCGCGACCTGGTATCGGCGCGCCCTCGGCGGCGACCACGACGGCGAGCGAGGCGGCCTCGACGCCCGGGCCTACCGCGAACTGGGCGCCGGGCTCGTGCTGGCGGGCCAGCTCTCCCTCCATGCGGTTTACGGTGAGATTCCCTTCGACGCCCTACCCGCGCTGGGCGGCGAGGAGCATCTGCGCGGCTACCCCGGTGGGCGCTTTCGCGATCGCAGCCGCCTGCTTGCGCAGCTGGAGCTACGGCGGCCGGCCTTGTGGGGCCGTTTCGGCGTCGCGCTCTTTGCGGGTGCCGGGGACGTGGCGCCGGCGCCGGGCAGGCTCGCTCCAGCCCGCGCGCACCTGGCCGCGGGTGCCGGCCTGCGCTACCGACTCGACCCGGAGAGCGGGCTCTCCTTGCGCGCCGATTTCGGCCGCGGTGAGGCAGGCGAGAGCGGCGTCGCGATCACCATCGGGGAGGCCTTCTAGACCGGCGGGGGCAGGGGCCGGCCCAGCCGCCGCAGCCAGAAGGCGAGGAAGGCGGCGGCCGTCGCGAGCAGGGCGAGGGCGAGCGTCAGGTTGACCAGGTCGATCGCCGTCGCCTGGCCGCCCAGGCTCCGCTGCAAGGCGCGCCAGCTCTGGATCACGAGTGCCACGGCCGTCGTCCCGAACATGAAGAATCCGGGCAGGACGAGCCAGGGCGCCCAGCGGTGCCGGGCCCGGAACCAGGCGGCGAGCAGGAGGAAGGTCAGGCCGGCCAGGAGCTGGTTCGAGGAGCCGAAGAGCGGCCAGACCACGAGCCAGACCGGCTTCGCCGCCCCCAGCGCGTCCTGGAGGTTCGCCCCCAGCAACAGGTAGGCGAGCGGCAGGCCGAGCGTGATGCCGGTTGCCAGCCACTTGCCGCGGCGGCCTTTCAGGCCGAGCAGTTCCTCCATCAGATAGCGGCCGAGCCGGGTCGCCACGTCCAGCGTGTCGTAGACGAAGGTCGTGAAGGCGAGCATGCCGAAGGCGAGCACCTGTTCGCGCGGCAGTCCGAGCACCGCGTGGACGAAGTGGGCGATGCCGCCCGCGTAGATCTCCGACGGGCTCTTCTTCAGCTCGGCCGCGCCGGCGGGCCACATCATCACAGTCATGAGCGCCATCACGGCGACGACACCCTCCAGCAGCATGCCGCCGTAGCCGACCAGCGGCGCGTGGGTCTCCTTGTGCAGTTGCTTGCAGGTCGTGCCCGAGCAGACGAGGCCGTGGAAGCCGGAGCAGGCGCCGCAGGCGATCGTGATGAAGAGGAAGGGGTAGAGCGTGCCCAGGTTCTCGGCGCGCCAGGCGAGGAAGGCCGGGTACTCCGCCTTGTAGCCGCCGAAGATGACGCCGAGCAGGCCGAAGGCGAGCACGATGTAGAGGAAGTAGCCGCCCAGGTAGCCGCGCGGCTGCAGGAGCAGCCACATCGGCAGCACGGAGGCGACGGCGCAGTAGGCGAGGATGATGACGCCCCAGAGCACGGCCGGCCGCGCCACGGCGAAGGTGATCGGCAGCAACTGTCCCCAGACGATGATGCCGACGAGGGCCGGGAAGAAGAGCAGGGTCGCCAGCCAGAGCGGCACCCGCCATTTCGTGAGCGCCAGGCCGAGCAGCACCGAGAGCAGCAGGTAGAGCAGGCTGGAGGTGGCAACGCCGCCGCCGATGTCGTGCTGGGTGTCGCCCCAGGTCTCCCGGGCCACGAAGGCCTGCGCCGTCACGTCGGTGAAGGCGATGACCACGTAGACGAGGCTGAGCCAGATGAAGGTCATCACGAGGGCGTAGGCCTGGGGGCCGAGGTACTGGCGCGCCAGCTCGGGCAGGCTCTTCGCGTCGTGCTTGATCGAGGCGACCAGCGAGGAGAAGTCGTGGATGGCGCCGATGAAGATGGTGCCGAAGACGATCCAGAGCAGCGAGGGCCCCCAGCCGAAGTAGAGCCCGGCCGTGATCGGCCCGACGACGGGCCCGGCCGCCGCGATCGAGGCGAAGTGCTGTGCGAGCAGGATCGGCCGCTTCGTGGGCACGAAATCGACGCCGTCGGCGAAGCGCTCCGCAGGCGTTTTGGCCGTGGCGCTGAGCTGGTAGCGCCGGGCCACCCGGAGGCCGTAGAAGCGGAAGGCGAGCAGGAAGAGCGCGGCGCAGGCGAGTCCCACGAAGGCGAGGGGCATGGCGACCTCCGGCGACAGGGACGCGCGAGTCTAGCGCAGGGTCGCCGGCGGCCCAATCGGAATCGCGGGCGCTGCCGGGGCTCAGCGAGCGCCGATGCGCACGGGCAAGCGCCGCTCGCCCCAGTCGCCTGGAGCCGCTTCGAAGCGGCCCGGCAGCGCTTCGCCGCAGGCCAGGCAGCGGCCCGTGGGGTCCAGTCCCCAGCGCCCGAGCCGGTAGCCCAGCCGCTCGATGAGCAGCGCGCCGCAGCGCGCGCACCAGCTGCTGCCGCCCTCGGCGTCGATCAGGTTTCCCGTGTAGACGTGGGCGAGGCCCTCGCGCTGCGCGATCGCTCGCGCCCGGTGCAGGGTGGCCGGCGGCGTCGGCGGGCGGTCCAGCAGGCGAAAGTCGGGGTGGAAGGCGGTGAAGTGGAGCGGCACCGCGGGGCCCAGGTGCTCGCGGATCCAGGCGGCGAGCGCGGTGATCTCGGCCTCGCCGTCGTTCTCGCCGGGGATCAGGAGCGTTGTGACCTCGAGCCAGACCGCCGTCTCGCGGGCGAGGTACTCCAGCGTCTCGAGCACCGCGCCGAGCCGGCCGCCGGTGAGCCGGCGGTAGAAGTCCTCGCTGAAGGCCTTGAGGTCGACGTTGGCCGCGTCCATCGCCGCGCAGAGCTCGCGCCGGCCTGCGTCCTCGACGTAGCCCGCCGTCACGGCGACGGTCTTGACGCCCCGCTCGCGGCAGGCCGCCGCGACGTCCACGGCGTACTCGAGGAAGATCACGGGATCGTTGTAGGTGAAGGCCACGCTGCGG
>VGXI01000192.1 GCA_016873475.1 bacterium
GGTCGCCGTGCGCTCGTCCGGGCCGGGCAGGCGACGCCCGGTCGCCGCGCCCAGCGCCAGGGAGGCCAGCTCGAGGCCCGCCAGTCCCTGTGGGTGCTGCAGACCGAGCCCCAGCTCCCAGCGGTCGATGCCGACCAGGGAGGCCGGCTGACTGAAGAGGGACTCCAGGCCCGGCGCGAGCAGCGTGGCCGCGTCGGCCATCGCGAGCTCGCGAGCGCTGTAGGGCCAGAGGCGGAAGCTGCCGCCCGGCGAGTCCGCGCCCGCCGGCGTCGCCGGGAGCGCGAAGAGGACGAGGAGCAGCGCCAGCCGGCGCCGCTGAGCCCTAGGGCGTGGAGCGAACAATCGCCACCACCTTTCGCTCGTGTTCGCGCTCACCGCTGGCGTAGACGATCTCGAGGTTGAGCACGCAGAGGCCGTCCATCACGGCCCGCCCGCCGGCGTCGCGCAGATCCCAGCGCAGGCTGAACTGCTCGGGGCCGCCCTCGGCGTCCAGGCGCCGCAGCAGCTCGCCGTCGAGCGAGTAGACGCGCAGGATCACCGCGGTGGCCGGCGCGCGGGTATTGATCTGGATCGTCTCGCCCGTGCCGCTGCGCAGGCGGCCCGGGATGCGCAGGGCAGGTCCGGGCGTGTAGCGCAGCGTGAGACCGGCCGAGGGCGCCGAGCGATTCCCGGCCTCGTCGACGGCGGTCGCCGTCCAGACGTGGCTGCCCGGGCTGAGCAAGACCGGCAGCGTGAAGCGCCCGTTGATGTCCGTCACCGCGCTGCCTGCCCTGAGGCCGTCCTCGGCCAGCTCGATGGCGATGGCGATCTCGTCGCAGTGCCCGCGCAGGGTGACGAGCGGCTGGATCTGCTCGCTCGCCACGGGATCGAGGGTCGGCACGGGCGGCGCCTCCCCGTCCAGGATCAGCGTGAGATTGAAGGGGCTGCCGAGCTCGGCCTTGCGATTGCCGGGCAGATCGACAGCGTCGATGTAGAAGTGGTGACTGCCCAGCGGATCGCCGGGCGCTCCCCAGCTTGCCGGCAAGTCGAAGGCGTAGAAGTGCGTCCCGGGGCTGGACTGCGGCAGGAGGCGGCCCGCCTGGTCGTAGACCACCGTGCTGTCGAGCGCGCCGCTGCAGGTGAGTACGCCGTTGCGATCGCTGACCTGGACGACCAGGGAGTCCGGCAGCGAGTCGGGATGCAGGGCGAAGGTCTGGCCGCCGTCGACCGGACCGCCGAGATCGACGAGGCTGATCGAGGGCGCGCGCGCGTCGAGGTTGCAGTCGGCGCTGCCTCCCACCGCCGGGTTGCCCGCATCGTCGCCGAGCGTGAGCTGCAGACGATAGCTGCCGTCGACGATGGCCGCCTCGCTGTACCGGCCGTCCCAGAGCAGGCGGAAGCGGCCGAGGCCATCGGCGATGGTGGCGTAGCCGGGATCGCGCTCGAGCTCGGTGACCTCGAGCCAGCTGCCATCCTCCATGGCGCGCAGCACGCTGGCCGTCGCGCTGTCCGTCAGCGTGTCGAAGTCCGCCGAGCTGAAGAGGAGCTGCAGGACGCTGTCGGCGCCGTCCTGCAGGGGCGTGAAGTAGGGCGAGGGCTCGAGCGCCAGCGCCGCCAGATCGGGGCCGGCCGTGTTGAGCTCGAGCTGGATCGGCGTGGCGAGCCAGAGGCTGTCGGCGCCCTCCCGCAACAGGATATGCAGATAGTAGAATCCGTCGGGGAGCAGCGGCTGCGTCTCGCTGTCGTCGCCAGCCCGGCCGCTCCAGATGTACCCCGCCTGCGTGCGCAGGCCCTGCGTCACCAGGCTGCGGGGCGGGGGCGCCGCTCGCAGGCTGTCCGGGTGCGGCGGCACCGCCGTCTCCGCATAGATGCCCAGCTGGATGAGGTCCAGGCTGTCGCTGGTGCCCGATGCGAGGAAATTGATTACACAGGTGTCACGAACGCCATCGCCATTGGGCGAGAAGGCCCGGGTATAGAAGGGGCCGGTCACGAAGACAGGCGCCGCGGGAAGGGCCACGGCGATACCGAGGAGCAGCAGCGGGAGAGCGCTACTGAAGACGATCCGCTTCTTTGACAAGGACATACGGCGAGATCCCACTCCCAGACGGCCCCGGGGCAGCGGCGGCCCGGCCATCATCTAGGATCCGGACTCCGGCCCTGTCAAGCCGAAAGGCTGGCAATCGCCGCCAGCCTGACACAGGACTGGGACGGTGCTGACCCCCTAATCTTGGACATCGGGTCACTGTGACGTTGACCTCCGGTCGAACCGTCCGGCACCGTAGTGCCGGCTTCGAGGAGGTCATCCCATGCCGAGAGGCAAACGTCGCTACCCAGCCAAGCTGAAGTTCCAGGTCGTGCTCGAAGCCCTCCGGGGCGAGAAGACCAGCGGCCAGCTTGCCAAGCTCTACCAGGTTCATCCCAACTCGATCAGCCAGTGGAAGCAGACGTTCCTGGAGCGCGGCCCCGAGCTCTTCGCGCGGGACGCCGCGGCCGGGGAAAGTGAGCGTCGCCTGGCCGAGCTGGAGCAGCTCCTGGGCAAGAAGGAGATCGAGATCGCCCTTTTAAAAAACTTCTTGGGGCGCAGCAGCTAACCCGGGAGGCGAAGGTGGAGCTCGTGCAGCAGGTGCAGCCAGCCTTCGGGCTCTCCGCGGCGCTCACGGCCATTGGCCTGCCGCGGTCGACCTGGTATTGCCGCCAGCGACAGCGTGGCTACGAGCAGAAGCATGCCTTGCTGAAGGCACCGTTGCTCGCGATCGCCGAGGACTACCCCGAGTACGGCTATCGGCGGGCGACGGACGAGCTCAGCGAGCGGCTCGAGCGGCCGGTCAACCACAAGGTCGTTCAGAAGCTCAATCGGCTTTGGAGCTTGGCGCTGCTGCGGCGACCGCCAGCGCCGAAGGCGAACCCGATCCGGCGGACGATTCTCGCCGCGGGCACGCGGGCCAATCTCGTCGCCGGGCTCGAGGACATTGGTCCCTTTGCCGTCAGCTACACCGACTTCACCGAGCTGGTCTTCCGGCAGGGGAAAGCCTGGCTGATTCCCATCCTCGACCACACGACGAAGCTGGTGCCCGGGTGGGCACTCGGCCTGTCAGCGAATACGGACATCGCGCTGATGGCCTGGGCGCTCGCCAAGGAGACGCTGGCTGAACTCGGCTGGTCGGTTGAGGAGATGATCATGCACCACGACCAGGACTCGGTCTTCACGAGCTACGCCTGGACTGGGCAGCTGCTGTTGCGCGACAAGGTGCGGATCTCGTACGCTCTACGTGGCGCGAAGGACAACCCCGAGATGGAGTCCTTCAACAGCCGCTTCATAGGGAGAGAATGGCTCGCTCTTCAGCGAGGCGGAGACCTTCGAGGACCTGCTGGCCCTCGTTGGCGAACGGATCGGACACTACAATCGCAGGAGGAGGCACTCAGCGCTGGGCAACCGGGCGCCGTGGACTGTCGCCAGGGCCCTGATGCCCGAACGCTGATCACAATAGCCGGGGGTCAGACCTGTCCAAGATTTGGGGTGCACCGCCGACAGCGCGCAAGAAGGAGCATGATTTCGGGCAAGAGCGGGTGGTGGCGTCGGGAATCCCGTTGTCGCGCGTGCTGGCTGGCAGTATAATCGTGCCCGTATGCACCCGGAGCTGATGATGGTTTTGATCGCACGCTCGGCTCTGCGCACCGCTGTTCGACTTGGGTCCTTGGGTGTGGGGTCGCGCGACAGTCGGGACTAACATCGAGCCAGCGAAACGAATCGACATGCCACCACCCCTTCACTGGCTCTCGGGCATCTCAACTTGGGAGGTCGTCCTTTGAAGAAATCGCTCATGATGGCAATCGTTGCCGCCGCGGTTCTCGCCCTGGGGGCTCCGGCCGTCTTCGCCCAGGGGAACATCATCATCCACTTCTCGGGCTACGGCTACGAGATGGGCGGCTTCGAGTTCTCGAATCCCGGTGACGAGATCCACCTGATCTCGCGCATCACCAGCATCGACGCGCCCGGCGCGCTCCCCTACTACCCCGACGACTTCGAGTACACGCTCGTCGTCACGGGCCTGATCTCAAACGGCGAGATCCTCAACAGCGGCGTCTCGACGATCGTCTACAACCTCGGCAGCTTCGCGATCTACGAGGATGCGTCCTTCAACTCCTCGTGGGCCGAGGTCCCGAGCATTCCGACGCCGCCGCCGAGTTTCTTCGACGGCACGGTTTGGCTCAGCGGGCCCTTCACCGACTTCGCGATGACGCTCTGGCGCGACTTCGGCATGGGCGTTTTCGAGGGCCACATCTCGCTGACCGGTGGCAGCGCGATCGCCTACTTCACGGAGGAGGCCTACACCTTCGGCGGCACGCTCGTCCCGCCGCACAACCCCGGCATCCCCGAGGGTTACGACCTTTCGCTCGACGGTGAGGTGTGGGTCGAGTACATTGCGACGGAGAACTCCAGCCTGAGCCAGATCAAGGCCCTCTACTAACAGCAGAGGCCGTGAAACCACAGCTAAGGAGACACAGCATGAGAAAAGCGATCATCGGGGTGGCGCTCCTCCTCCTGATGGCGGTCCCTGCCTCCGCTGACACGATCTACAACTTCCTGAAGCAGGGCTACGGCTACATCGAGGGGAATACGCCCGGGTCTCTCGCCGGCGGCGTCGGGCTCTTCGAGCCCCTGCAGCCGGAGAACCCGCCCTTCGATTTCGATTACACGGGCTTCCAGGTGACCTGGGTGATCCGGGACATGGTGCTGACGAGCTACACGCAGGTCAGCATCTTCCGCACCTACCAGTTCGCTGGCGGCACGATCGGCGTCTACGAGGACGCGGACTTCGACCTCGACTACGGGGCCAGCCCGGCGACGGGCATCGCCACGGGTAGCGACGGCACGGCCGCCCTCACGGGCAGCGTGTCCACCGCCGTCATCCTGTTCAACACGATGACGGGCGTCGGCACCTTCAACGGCTACTGCACCTTCACGGGCGGCAGCCGTCTGGCCGAGCTGGGCGACCTTGCGATGCTCGAGTGGCAGATCTTCAACGGCATCTCCGCCAATGCGGGCGTGCAGGTGCCGCCGGGCTACCACACGCGCTGGGCCGGCCGCATCTTCACGACGGAGACCGTGACGACGGAGACCGTGGCCGCCGAGTCGACGAGCCTGAGCCAGATCCGCGCGCTGTACTAGCCCATCGCGGGCGCCCGCGCGGCAACAGCGATTCTTCAAGACGGAAGCCCCCTTCCTGTGGAAGGGGGCTTTTGCCGTTTCGGCGGGTGGCAGCGGCGGTCGAGCCCCTGCGCCCGCGCGCCGTCTTTCCCGCGAACGACTCAGTGCGCGATCCGGATCAGCAGGACCCCCATGTCGCTCGTCCCGCTGAGCTCCAGCTCGAGCACGCCGCCCGGCGGCGGTTGCTGGCCCGCGGCCACGCCGACGTGGAGATACTCCATCCCCGTCGGCGCCAGGCTGCTGCTCCAGCTCGGGTCGTTCGCGAAGAGCGTCGGGATGCTCAGCGCCTCGGCCGTGCCGCCCGTGTAGGGGAAGTCGGTGCGGATGTTGTGGCTCGTGAAGCGGTAGGCCTCGCCGAGGTCGTCCGCACTGCCGTCGCCGTCCAGGTCGCGGTCGTCCAGGTAGAGCGCCGCCACCCAGTCCTTGAAGAGCTGAGCGAAGCTCGTCCCCGTCGCCTGGGCCACGTTGGCCGGCCCGGCCGCAGGTCCCCCGATCAAGCTCCGGGTGAACGCGCTGCCCGGCCAGCGATCGGCGAGATAGCGACAGAAGAGATAGGCCGCCCCGCGCTCGGCCAGGGTGGCCGGGCCCTGGGTGAGGCTGATCTCGCCGTGTGCGCCGCCGTGCAGGTAGCGCTTCACGCGCTCCGTGTTCTGCGCATCGTAGCCGCAGAGGTTCTCCGCCCCGTGGCTGCGGGGG
>VGXI01000193.1 GCA_016873475.1 bacterium
GGGGCCTCGGCGACGCCGCCAGCCTGGAGGGCGGCGTGCTGCTGATGACGCCCCTGCTCCGGCAGGCGGACGGCCTGCAGTACGCCGTGGCCCAAGGGCCCATCTCGATCGGCGGCTTCAACGTCGACGCGGGGCAGGGCAACCGGCTGCGCCAGAACCACAGCACGGTCGGGCGCATTCCCGGCGGCGGGCAGCTCAGCCGCGACTGGGACGGGCAGCTGCTGCGCGACAACCGCGTCGAGCTGAGCCTGCACAGCCCGGACTTCACGACGGCGGACAACATCGCCCGGCGAATCAACACGGCGATGGGCACCGAGGCCGCGCGCGCCTACGGCGCCGGCCGGGTGTCGGTCTGGGTTCCGGCAGAGCGCGAGCGCGATCGCTTCGCCTTCGTCGCCGAGGTGGAGAACCTCAGCGTCGACACCGATCTACCGGCCCGCGTGGTGATCAACGAGCGCACGGGCACGGTCGTCGTCGGCGCCGCGGTGGCGATCCGCGACGTCGCCATCGCCCACGGCAGCCTGCGCGTGGAGATCCGCACCCGCTACGGGGCGAGCCAGCCCGCGCCCTTCAGCGAGGGCGAAACCCTGCTCGTGCCCGATGTGGAGACCACCGTCGGCGCAGGGGAGGGCCAGCTGGCCGTGCTCGAGCAGGGCAACACCGTCGAACAGGTGGCGCGTGCGCTCAACGAGCTCGGCGTCACGCCGCGGGACATGGTGGCGATCTTCCAGGCGCTCAAGTCGGCCGGCGCGCTGGAAGCCGAACTTGTGATCATGTAGGCGGAGGCGTCATGGAGACCACAGGCATCGATTCCAAGCTGCTGCCCCTGGCGCCTGTCCGCGGGACCCAGGCCGCAGGGCCGGCGGCGACGGCCGCCACCGCGCTGCGGCCGCTCGCGAGCGGCGCGCTGCGACCGCTGGCGGCGGGGACCGAGGCGGCGGGACTGCGGCCGCTCACCGGGAACGCGACGGGCGATCGGCAGACGGCGCTCCAGGCGGTGAAGGACTTCGAGGCCATCTTCATGCGCCAGCTCGCGCGGGTGATGACCCAGAGCGCGGGCGGCACGGCGGGCGACGTCGAGGGGGCCGCCTACTACGAAGGGCTGATCGAGGAGCAACTCGGCCGCGTGCTGGCTGAGGCCGGCGGCGGACTCGGGCTGAAGGAAGCCCTGCTCGCCCGCATGGGCGCAACGACGGGAGGGGCGAATGCTCGCGACTGAGGACCTGGACCGCCTGGCGGCCGCGCTCGCGGCGGAAGACGACGCCTGGGCACGCCTGCTCGACGCGACCGAGGCGCACCATGCGGCGCTGCTGGCGGGCGCGGCGGACAGCGTCGCGGCGACCTTGCGCGCGCAGCTCGTCGCGCTCACTGCCTGCGCGCCGGCCAGCGAGACGCGGGTGGCGATCACCGAGGCGCTGGCGGCCGCGCTGGAGCTCTCGCTGCCTTGCAGTCTGGAGCGGCTGCTCGGGAGCCTGCCCGATGCCGCGGCGCCCTTGCGCGAGGTCCACACGCGGCTGCGCGAGCGCAGCGCGGAGCTGCGCCGACTCAACGCGGCCAACCGGCGTCTCGACGAGCACCGTCTGGATCTGCTGCAGGGCGATCTCCTCGCCCTGCGGGAGATGGTGAGCGCCGCGATCGGCGGCGATCCATCCACGGCGAACGGCGCGGGGAGCCTCGTCTCCCTGCGCGCCTGAGGGGGGACCATGTCCGGGCTCTTCGGCCTCCTCGAGACGACCAAGCTGACGATCTTCGCGCAGGAGATGTCGCTGGGCGTCATCAACCACAACATCGCGAACGCAAGCACGCCCGGCTATCACCGGCAGCGCGTGGCGCTCTCGGCCCGCGGCAGCCTGGTCGGCCTGGGCGGGACCTTCGGCGGGGGCGTCAACATCGAGGGCATCGAGCGCCTGGGCGATCGCTTCCTCAGCAGCCAACTCGGGCGCGTGAGCGCCAACCGGGCCGAGCAATCGGCCCTGGCGGACTCCTTCAGCGTCATCGAGACGATCTTCGGCGAGCCCGCGGACGACACCTACGGCGAGACCGGCCTGGGCGACGCGATCGACGCCTTCCTCAACGCCTGGCAGCCGGTGGTCAATCCCGAGATGAACGCGGAGGACGCGGACACCCGCGGCCTCATCCTCGAGGCGGCAAACACGATCGCGCATCGCTTCCGCGACACCGCGAGCGCCCTGCAGAGCGAGGCCGCGAGCTTGCGCGAGCGGGTGGCGGTCGGCGTCCGCGAAGTCAACGCCCTGCTCGGCGAAGTCGCCGAGCTGAACCTCGCGCTCAGCAGCGGCAGCCTCAATGACTCTGCGCGCGCGGACTTCGAGGATACGCGCGAGGTCAAGCTGCAGCAGCTCTCGGCGCTGATCGGGGCCGATTGGCAGGTCGACGGCGAGGGCAAGCTGCGCGTGTACAGCGGCGGGCGCGTGCTCGTCGACCACGTCAGCGCGCACGCACTGACCACCGAAGCGATCGAGGGCGAAGCCGGCGTCGGCGGCCTGCGCCTCTTGCCGACGGGCAGCCGCGACACCATGACGCTGGCCGGCGGCGAGCTGAAAGGGCTGCTGGCCATGCTCGACAACGAGCTGCCCGAGGTCCTCTCGCGACTCGACGCGCTCGCGACGCGCTTGATCGAGCGCGTGAATGCGATCCACCAGGCGGCCACCGGCGACGGGGGTGGCGGCATCGACATCTTCAGCGGCAACAGCGCGAGCAGCATCGCCGTCAATCCGGCCCTGCTCGCTCATCCCGAGCAGATCTCGCTCACGGGCAAACTGCCGGACGGCCAGGACATCGCGGCGGCGATCTTCGCCCTGCACACGGAGAGCATCGAGTCGGCGGGCGGGCTCACGCTCGGCGGTCTCTACTCGGGTCTCATCGGACACCTCGGGTCGCGCAGCGCGAGCAGCGGCCAGCTCGCGCAGGCCGCCGAGCGCCTCGAGGCCGGCCTGAGCCAGAAGCTGGAGTCGAGCGTGGGCGTGAGCATCGACGAGGAGATGGCCCAGATGCTGGTCGTGCAGACGACCTACCAGGCGGCGGCCAAGGTGATCACCGCCGTCGAGGAGATGCTCGACGTCCTCATGACCGCGCTCTAGGAGGCAGCGATGCGTGTGACTCAGAAGATGCGCCAGGACAGCATGCTGGCGAACATCAACCGCGCCTACGACCGCATGGCCGGCATCAACTTGCAGCGCCGTATCACGAAGCCGAGCGACGATCCGAGCGGCGCCGAGCAGCTCGTTCGCCTGCGTTCGCTGATCTCGCGCAACGAGCAGTACCAGGCCAACGTCGCGAGCGCCTCGCGCTGGCTGACCTACTCGGAGGCCGCTCTGGGCAACGCCGCGGAGAACGTGCGCTCGGTGCGCGAACTGGCGCTGACCGCCGCCGACGACTCGAACAGCCTCGAGGGCCTCGCCGAGAGCCTGGAGGCGATCCTCCAGGACATGCTCAGCCAGGCGAACGCCGAGCACGGCGGCCGCTACCTCTTCGGCGGCAGCCAGGGCGCTCAGGCGCCCTTCCAGCGCAACGGCGACATCGTCACCTATCACGGCGACGACAGCGAGCTCAGCACGGCGATCAGCAGCGGCCTGTCCCTTCGCTACAACTTGCCCGGCAGCGCGGTGTTCGGCGAGCAGTCCGCGGACTTCGTCAGCACCAAGGACTGGGACCGGGTGACCGACTGGGACACGGAGTTGGCGGAGCTATTCGACGGCACCGGTGTCAAGCCCGGGCGCCTGCGCATCACCGACGGAGGTGGCGCGAGCGCGGTCGTGGACCTGCGCGGCGCGGCGACCCTGGCCGAGCTGCGCGACCGCATCCAGGCCGCGCTGCCCTCGCTGCGGGTGAATCTCATCGACGGCGAGCGCCTGGAGATTCGCGACACCGTGAATGGTGGGCAGGTGCGCGTCGCCGACGTGCAGGGCGGCGAGACGGCGGCGCGTCTCGGCCTGAGCGCGAGCGGCGCCGGCGGCGCCCTGCTCAGTCGAGACCTCGATCCGCACCTGAGCGCCGGAACGCCCCTCGGCGATCTGCGCGGGGTAAACCTGCCGCTGGGTCAGGTGGGGGTGTCGCTGGCGGGCGCAACGCCGCCGATCACCGTCGATCTCTCGGCGGCGGTCACGGTGGGCGATCTCCTGGACGCCTTCAACGCCGTGCCGGGACTGACGGTCAGCCTCGCCGCGGCCGGCAACCGCGTGCTCGTCAGTGGCACGGGTGGGCAGAGCGTTGCGCTCAGCGACCTCGACGGCGATGCGACGACCAGCGCCCTCGGCCTAGTCGGCAGCGCGGAGCCGATTCGCCCCTTCGGAACCCTGATCGACCTGAAGGCTGCCGTGACGAGCGGCGACCGCGAGCGCGTGCGCGAGCTGTTGCCCGAGATCGAGGCGCTGGAGGACCACTTCACGAGCCTGCGGGCCACCCCGGGCAACCGACTCAGCCTGGCCGAGGACGCGCTCGCCACGCTCGAGGCGCGCAACCACACGATGACGAGTGCCCTGTCCGAGATCGGCGACGCGGACATGACCGAAGCGCTGATGCAGTACCAGAGCGCCGAGGCCGTCTACCAGGCCTCACTGGTGATGGCAGCCAACATCTTCCAACTGACCTTGACCGATTACCTGTAGACGGAGGGACGACCATGGACTTGCGCGGGACGCGCTTCGGGAATCTCGAGTTCACGGAGCAGGAGGTTCTGGAGCTGCCCGAGGGGCTCGTGGGCCTGCCCAAACTCAAGCGCTTTCTCATCCTGGACCTCGCCGAGCAGGCGCCCTTCCGCTGGCTGCAGTCCCTGGACGAGCCGGCGGTGGGCTTCCTGATCGCCGAGCCGGGGCTCTTCGATCCGACCTACAGCCTCGCCCTTGACGACCACGATCTGCGCGGGCTGGCGGTGCGCTCGGCGACCGAACTGACCGTCTTCGTCCTCTGCACGCGGCGCGGGGCCTGGTCGGCGACGACGGGCAACCTGCTCGGACCGGTCGTCGTCCACACGGAGACGCGGCGCGGACGCCAGCTGATCGTCGAGGACGCCGGCTACTCCACGCACGCGCCGCTGCACCAGGTGGCCAAGGAGGCCGCGGGCGGGCGGCAGTTCGCCGCCCATGCCGGCGCGGAGCCCATCCTGCGCGAGAGCGGCGTCTGAGCACGAGCGGAAGGAGCCACTGTGCTGGTACTGAGTCGAAAGCGCGACCAGAGCATCATCGTGGGTGAGTCGATCAAGATCACGGTGGTCGACGTGCGCGGCGACACCGTGCAACTGGGGATCGAGGCGCCGCGACAGATCACGATCTACCGCGAGGAGATCTACGACGCCATCCGCGAGGCGAACCAGGAAGCGCTGGATCGCGGGGACGGCAACGGCGGCGCGCTGCCGACCGCGGACTTGCCGCGGCGCAAGCGGGGGGGCGACTGAGCGCAGCGGCCGGCCGCGGCGACGCGGGGCCCGGCGCGGCGCGGCGCACCCGGCGGTGGCCGCCCGCGGAGAAAACGCTCAAGTCGGGCCGGGCGCTGCCGATGAATAGCGCGTGCGGCCGCAAGCGACCGCAAGAACGAGCGAATGGGATCGCGGTCCGCAACGAGGGAGCGGCGCGGATCCAGGAACTGGACGCCGGCAACGGCGACGATGCAAGGAGAAGCAGCGATGGCATTCCGTATCAATCACAACATCGCCTCGATGAACGCCTACCGGAACCTCAGCCGCAACGACATGGGCTTCTCGGAGTCCCTCGAGCGCCTGAGCTCCGGCCTGCGGATCAACAAGGCGGGCGACGACCCGGCGG
>VGXI01000194.1 GCA_016873475.1 bacterium
GACGCCGTCGACGAGCTGCTCGAGCGACTCGCGCGCGACCGGTCGCTTCTCGCAGGCCTTGAGCAGTCCGCCGAGGATCTTCTCCCGCTCGTAGGAGACGCGGCGGCCGTCCGCCTTGACCACCATGACCGGGCTGCGCTCGACGTACTCGTAGGTCGTGTAGCGCGCGTTGCAGAGCGTGCACTCCCGCCGCCGCCGGACCGCCTCGTCGTCGCGCGTGCTGCGCGAGTCGACGACCCGATCCTCCTTGTGTCCGCAGAAGGGACACTTCACCGTCTACCTCCAGCCGCGGCGCTACCAGAGCGCCTTGCTGCCCGGCCCGTAGAGCGGGAAGGCGGCGGCGAGTTCCCGCGTGCGGGCGCTCACCCGCTGCGCCGTCTCCGCCTGCGCCGCCTCGCCGGCGCCGAGGCTGTCCAGGACATCGGCGATCAGCTCGCCCACCCGGCGAATCGCGGCTTCGCCGAAGCCGCGCGTCGTCAGGGCCGGCGTGCCGATGCGGATGCCGCTCGTCACGAAGGGGCTGCGCTCCTCACCGGGCACCGTGTTCTTGTTCACCGTGATGCCCGCCCGCTCGAGAGCGGTCTCCGCGTCCTGACCCGTGATCGGCGTGCCCCTGAAATTGACGAGCAGCAGGTGGTTGTCCGTGCCGCCCGACACGAGCCGGTAGCCGCGCCCGATCAGGGTCGCCGCGAGGGCCTTGCTGTTGGCCACCACCTGCGCGGCGTAGGTCTGGAACGAGGGCTTGAGCGCCTCGCCGAAGCAGACCGCCTTTGCGGCGATGATGTGCATGAAGGGCCCGCCCTGGTTGCCCGGAAAGTTGACCTTGTTGATCGTGTTCACGTGGGCGGCCTTCTCGAGGATGAGCCCGCCGCGCGGCCCGCGCAGGGTCTTGTGCGTGGTCGTCGTGACGACGTCGGCATAGGGCACCGGACTCGGATGCACGCCGCCCGCCACCAGGCCCGCGATGTGCGCCATGTCGACGACGAGCACGGCGCCCACCTCGTCGGCCACCTGCCGGAAGCGGGCGAAGTCGATGTAGCGCGGGTAGGCGCTCGCCCCGCACATGATCAGCTTCGGCCGCACCCGGCGCGCCGACTCGGCCAGCGCCTCGTAGTCGATCGTCTCCTCGCCCTCCCTCACGCCGTAGGGCACGACCTTGAAGAAGCGGCCGGAGAAATTGAGCGGATGGCCGTGGCTCAGGTGCCCGCCCTGGGAGAGGTCCAGGCCCATGATCGTATCGCCGGGCTCGAGGAAGGCCATGTAGGCGGTGATGTTCGCCTGCGTGCCCGAGTGCGGCTGCACGTTGGCGCGCTCGGCGCCGAAGAGCTTCAGCGCCCGCTCGCGGGCCAGGCGCTCGGCCTCGTCGACGAACTCGCAGCCGCCGTAGTAGCGCTTGCCGGGGTAGCCTTCGGCGTACTTGTTGGTCAGCACCGAGCCCATCGCCTGCAGCACCGCCGGGGAGACGAAGTTCTCCGAGGCGATCATCTCCAGGCCCTCTTCCTGCCGGCGCCGCTCGCCGATCAGGGTGGCGTGCAGCTCGGGGTCCGCCTGCCGCACTGCTTCCCAGTCCAGCCAGTCCACGCTCCAAAACCTCCCGCTGCCGGCCGCCGGCGCTAGGCGCTCGGCTAGCCGGCGTCCCGCTCGTGGTCCTCGATGCGCGCCAGGCGACGCGCGTGGCGCCCGCCGGCGAAGGGCGTCGCCAGCCAGAGGGCCAGCCAGGCCCTGGCCCGCTCGACGTCCAGCCAGTTGCCCGGCAGCACGAGGATGTTGGCGTCGTTGTGCTCGCGCGACAGGCGCGCGCTCGCCTCGTCGTAGACGAGCGCGGCGCGCGCGCCGGCCACCTTGTTGGCGGCGATGGACATGCCGATGCCCGTGCCGCAGATGAGGATGCCCCGCTCGACCGCGCCGGCCGCCACCTGCTCGGCGAGCGCGAAGGCATAGTCCGGGTAGTCGACCGCCGCCTCGCCCTCGCTGCCCAGGTCCTCGACGCTGTGGCCGCCCTCGCGCAACCAGGCGGCGAGGGCCGCTTTCAGCGCCACGCCGTGGTGATCCGTGGCGATGGCCAGGCGCACTAGCGCTTCGCCGCTGCCGGCGTCACCGCGGTGAGCCAGCCATAGCGGTCCTCGTGACGGCCGTCGAACATGCCGAAGAAGCGCTCCTGGAGCTGCTTGGCCACCGGACCGCGGCTGCCGTTGCCGATCGGGATGCGATCGATGCTGCGGATCGGCGAGACCTCCGAAGCCGTGCCCGTGAAGAACACCTCGTCGGCGAGATAGAGCATCTCGCGCACGATCGTCGACTCGCGGACCGGGTAGCCCAGCTCCCCGAGCAGCGTGATCATCGTGGCGCGGGTGATGCCTGCCAGGATGGAGCCCGCCAGCGGGGTCGTCCACACCACGCCGTCGCGCACGAGGAAGAGGTTCTCGCCGCTGCCCTCGCTGACGTAGCCGTGGATGTCCAGGCCGATGCCCTCGACGTAGCCGTTCGTCGTCGCTTCCATGCGGATGAGCTGGCTGTTCATGTAGTTGCTGCCGGCCTTGGCCATGTTCGGCATCGTGTTCGGCGCGCAGCGCTGCCAGCTCGAGACGCAGACGTCCACGCCCTGCTCGAGCGCCTCGGGGCCGAGGTACTTGCCCCACTCCCAGACCGCGATCGCGACGTCGATCGGGCAGCCGGCCGGGTTCACGCCGACCTCGCCGTAGCCACGGTAGACCAGCGGACGGATGTAGCACTCCTCGAGCTTGTTCGCGAGGACGGTGTCGAGCATCGCCGCGCGCAGCTCGGCGTGGCTGTAGGGCACCTGCATCCGGTAGATCTTGGCGGACTCGAGCAGCCGGCGGACGTGCTCGTCGAGCCGGAAGACCGCCGGCCCAGCAGGCGTCTTGTAGACCCGGATGCCCTCGAACACGCTGCTGCCGTAGTGCAGCACGTGGCTGAGGACGTGGACCTTGGCGTCTTCCCAGGCCACGAGCTTGCCATTCATCCAGATCGTTTCGGCCTTCTTGACCGGCATCGCCGCCTCCCTTTCCTGCGGGAGCGCGCCTAGAGGCGCGCCAGCGCCCGCTTGATGTAGCCCTCGATTTCGTCCGCCGTGCGCGCGTACTCGGCGGGGCTGCCGCCGATGGGGTCGGTAATGCCTGGCCCCAGCGGCCGCTCCCCCGCCCACTCGCTGAGCAGGACCACGGACTTCCCTGTCGACTCGGGGATCTCGCGCACCGCCAAGCGGTGCTCCTCCTCCATCGCGACGATCAGATCCGCCCACTCGATCTGGGCGCCGTCGATGCGCTGCGACCGGTGTTCGGCGATGTCGACGCCCTTGGCCCGCAGCGCCTGCACGCCGTTCTCGCTGGCGGGCAGATCGCTGCGGGCGCCCACGCCGGCGGAGGCGCAGCTGAGCGGGATGCCTCGCCGGACGGCATGGTGGCGGGCCAGCCCCTCGGCCATGGGGCTGCGGCAGATGTTCCCGGTACAGACGAAGAGAACGCGCAGCAGCTCCATGCCATCCTCTCCGGGCTCAACTCAAGGCGCCCCCATCGCCTGGACGAAAGGGGTTCGCCCCTCCCGCAGCACCTTCGGCGGCTGGCAGCTCAGGTCGACCAGGGTCGAGGGCAGGGCCCCCTCGGCCGCAACCCGGGCCTCCAGGTCGGGGTCGAAAACCACGAGTCCGACATTGTCGCCAAACAACTTAACAATCTCGGCGGCATTGGCAAGGGGCGGCTGGCCGGACAGATTGGCGCTCGAGGAGAGCAGCGGCGCATCCAGGTAGCCCAGGAGCTCGCGCAGGAATGGGGTGTCCGGTAGGCGGAAGGCGACGCGGGGCTCCCCGTCCTCGCCCGGGGTGGTCCACTCGCCGGGGGCGAGCGCCGAGGCGCGCAGGACGAAGCTGATCGGCTGCCCCTGGTGGCGCTCCAGCACGGCCATCTCCTGGGCCGACAGGCGGGCGTAGCGCTCCACGCAGGGCAATCCGGGCGCCAGCAGGATGAAGGCGCGCTGGCCGCCGGCGTAGCCCTTCAGGTTCGCGATGCGCTCGACCATCCCTGCGCTCGTCGCCAGTCCATGGAGGCCGTAGAGGGTGTCGGTGGGCAGCACGGCCACGCGGCCGACGCTGAGCGTTCGCACCGCTTCCAGACAGGCCCGCGGTTCGTGGACGGAGATCGAGTGTTCCTTCATCTCAGCTCCATTCCTCCCGATAGCCGGCCAACTTGGCCGCCACCTGATCGTCCTCGATCCCGAGGATGGCGGCGGCCAGCAGGGCGGCATTCACCGCCCCACCCTTCCCGATCGCCACTGTCGCCACGGGCACGCCCCGCGGCATCTGCACCATGGAGAGCAGGGCGTCCACACCGGACAGGGGACCGGCGGCCGCGGGCACGCCGATCACGGGCAGGGTCGTGTGCGCGGCCACCACCCCCGGCAGAGCGGCGCTCAGCCCCGCCACGGCGATGAGCACCTTCAGGCCGCGCTCGCGGGCCGAACGCGCCCAGGCGGCCACCCGCTCCGGATTGCGGTGGGCGCTGGCCACGAGCCCTTCGCTCGCGATGCCCAGCCCATCGAGCGTTGCCTGGCAGGCCTCCAGCAGTTCCTTGTCCGAGGCGCTACCCAGGATGATGCCGACGCGGGGACCCGTCGTCATGCCCCGCCTCCCTTCGAGAGCGCGCGCCAGCCGATGTCCCGGCGCCGGGTGCGTCCCGTGAACCGGATGGCGTCGCTGCGCTGATAGCAGCGTGCGGCCGCTTGGGGCAGATCCTGCCCGAGCGCGGTGACGGCGAGCACGCGCCCGCCGGCGCTGACGAGCCGGCCCTCCACCAGGCGAGTGCCAGCGTGGAAGACGAAGCAGGTCTCGCCGTCGCCGGGGGCGGCGTGACCGCTGATCGGATGGCCCTGACTGTAGTGCCCCGGGTAGCCCGCCGCGGCGAGCACGACGCAGAGACTGGCCTCCGGCCGGATGGCCATCGCGTCCGCCTCGAGACGGCCGGCCGCCGCGCTGGCCAGGAGGCGACCGAAGTCGCCCGCCACTCGGGGCAGGACGGCCTGCGCCTCGGGATCGCCGAAGCGGCAGTTGAACTCGAGCACGCGGGGCCCCGCGGCCGTCATCATGAGGCCGAGATAGAGCAGGCCGCGGTAGTCGACACCCTCGGCGCGCAGGCCCGCCAGGCTGCGCGCCACCAGCGGCGCGCCGAGCGCGAGCAGCGCCGCCTCGCCGATGGGGGCGACGGGACTGTAGGCGCCCATGCCACCGGTGTTCGGCCCGCGATCGCCCTCCTGGGCGCGCTTGTGGTCCTGGCTGGGCGGCAGCAGGCAGAAGCGCTCGCCGTCGCAGACGGCCAGGAGGGAGACTTCGTAGCCTTCCAGGCGCTCTTCCACCAGCAGCGCCTGGCCCGCGGCGCCGAAGAGCGCGCCGGAGAGCATCGCGCGGCCGGCCGCCTCGGCCTCCGCGCGCGAATCGAGGAGCAGCACACCCTTGCCTGCCGCCAGACCGTCCGCCTTGAGGACGACCCGCTCGCCGGCCTCCGCCAGGGCCGCGCTCAGCTCGGCGGGCGTGGCGACGGCCCAGGCCCGCGCGGTCGGCAGGCCGTGGCGCTCGCAGAAGGCCTTCGCGAAGAGCTTGGAGCCCTCGAGCCGGGCGCCGTCGGCCCCCGGGCCGAAGACGGCCAGGCCGCGGGCGCGGAGGGCGTCGGCCAGGCCGGCGACCAGGGGGGCCTCGGGC
>VGXI01000195.1 GCA_016873475.1 bacterium
CGCGCGTCCAGCGCTGCACGAAGCACAAGCTGGAGAATCTCCTGGCCAAGGCGCCGCGGCATGCCCAGGCGGAACTGCGGCGCGACTACCAGGCGATCATCGGCGCCGAGGATCTGCAGGCTGCGCAAAAGGCCTACCGCGCCTTCGTGGCGAAGTGGTCCCTGCTGGCGAAGGAGGTGGTCCGCAGTCTCGAGGAAGCCGGCGAGGAACTGCTCACCTTCTACGCCTTCCCGCCGAGCCAGTGGAAGTGCCTGCGGACGACGAATCCCATCGAGGCGGTCAACAGCGCCTTCAAGCGGCGGACGCGCTCGCAGGGCGCGTTCACGACGGAGGACTCGGCGCTCGTGCTGCTGTGGGGTCTGTTTGCGAATGATCAGATCCGGCTCAAGCGGATCGATGGCTGGAAGGAGCTCGCAGCGGTTAGCTGGCCTGGCTTGCGGCGCGCTGCTTGAGAGGAGTAGCATTGATGACCACCACCGGAGCTACGTCAGCCTCTTTCCACAGAAAGCGGGACGCTGCCAAATCTCGTACGTGAATTCGAAGTGCTGGATGACGCCGGACCTGATCGCGTTCCGGGCGACGTCGTCCAAACCGCGCATGAACTCCGCGTCGTTGGTCTTCGCCAACACTGCCTCCATAGCGGCAACGGCCTTTTTCAGACTGTGCAGTTCAAGCGGCATGTACCTTCTCCTGCCTTGGGTGTTCAGTCCTTGCCATACCCAAGCTCCTTCAGGTTGGCGGCAATCAGGGCATCGAGCTTCGCGGCCTCGGCCTCCTGCTCGCGCAGCGTCGCGGTGAGCCGCTTCATCTTCTCCTCGAACGACTCGCCGTCGTCCTCCTGCGCCTCGGCGCCAACGTAGCGGCCGGGCGTGAGCACGTGGCCGTGCTTGCGCACCTCTTCGAGCGGGGCGCTCCTGCAGAAGCCGGGCACGTCCGCGTACTCGCCCACCTCCTTCCCGCCGCGCCAGGCATGGTAGGTGGCGGCAATGCGGACGATGTCCTCGTCGGTCAGCTCTCGGTGGGTGCGGTCTACCATGCGGCCGAGCTTGCGAGCGTCGATGAAGAGCACCTGGCCGCGGCGGTCGCGGAACCTGCCGTTCTTGCGGTCGCGCGCGAGGAACCAGAGGCAGGCTGGAATCTGCGTCGAGTAGAAGAGCTGGCCCGGCAGTGCGACCATGCAGTCCACGAGATCGGCTTCGATCAGGCCCTTGCGGATCTCGCCCTCACCGGACTGGTTCGACGACATCGAGCCGTTGGCGAGAACGAAGCCGGCCACGCCCGCGGGCGCCAGGTGGTGCACGATGTGCTGCACCCAGGCGAAGTTCGCGTTGCCCGACGGCGGCGCCCCGTACTGCCAGCGCTTGTCATCGCGTAGGCGCTCGCCACCCCAATCGCTGACGTTGAACGGGGGATTGGCGAGGATGAAGTCGGCCTTGAGGTCCGGGTGGCGGTCATCGTGGAAGGTGTCACCGTGCGCGATCTGGCCGTCGATGCCGCGGATGGCGAGGTTCATCTTCGCAAGGCGCCAAGTGGTGTAGTTCGACTCCTGACCGTAGATCGAGATGTCGGGCTTCGACTTCCAATTCCCCGCCTTGCCACCGTTCCCGTTGCCGGTGGAGGCCGCTGCCGTGAACTGCACAGAGTGCACGAACATCCCACCCGTGCCGCAGCAAGGGTCGTACACGCGGCCCCGGTAGGGCTCGATCATTTCGACGAGCAACCGGACGACGCATTGCGGCGTCCAGAACTCGCCACCCTTGCGGCCTTCAGCAAGCGCAAACTGGCTGAGGAAGTACTGGTAGATCTGCCCGAGCAGGTCCTTCGCACGGGAGGCCTCGTCGCCGACCTTGATGTTGCTGACCAGGTCAATGAGCTGGCCGAGGCGCGTCTTATCTAGCGCGGGCCGTGCGAAGTCCTTCGGCAAGACCCCGATGCCCTCTGGCTTCAGGATAGGGTTGTCCCTCTCGATGCCGGCCATGGCGTCGTCCACGAGCTGGCCGATGGTCGGCTGCTTCGCTTGCGCCTTCAGGTGCGCCCAGCGGGCCTCCGGCGGTACCCAGAAGATGCTCTTGGCGCGGTACTCGTCCGGATCCTCGGGATCGGCGCCCTTCGCCTTCTCGGCGACGAGCTTGGCGTGCTGTTCCTCGAAGGCATCGGAGATGTACTTGAGGAAGATCAGCCCCAGGACCACGTGTTTGTACTCGGCGGCATCCATGCTGCCGCGGAGGGCATCGGCCATCTGCCAAAGCTGGGCCTCGTAGCCGATGGTGGCGCCGCTCGCCGACCTCTCTGTGGAGCCTGCCTTCTTCCTAGCCAATTCCTACCTCACTTCACAGGTGCTTTGCGGCCGCGCTTCATGAGCGCCGCGATACGCGCGGGAGACATGCCCCATGCAGGCGGAATCGTGTCCGTTGTGCCGGCAGCTTTGCCGCTCTTCCAGGTGTAGCGCTCCCGCACCGACGTGTAACCGTGCCCTCCGCAGCTCACCTTCAGGTACTTGCTGATCTCGGGGACCGTTGCCAAGTACAGGCGCGGAAGTCCGAGCGCGGGCGTGTCCTTGAACTGGACGAAGCAGAAGATCGTGTTCGGGTCGGACTGCTTGGCCGCCCAGGCATCGACCGCCTGATGGTAGCTCTGGCCTGCCTTCTTGTGCGAGGCCGCGAGCACCCAGCCGCCGTCCTGGCTCCCCTTGACGGAAACCTGCCGCAGCCGCTGGCCGTCCGAAACGACCAGATCGTATTGCGGCTGATTCGCGCCGTACTGCACGAGGACATTGTAGCCGGCATGGGCGAACTGGGCAGCAGCGTAGGCTTCGGCCGCAACCCCAACTTGGTAGGCGTTCACCTCAACCCCCTGCTCGCCGGAAGTCCACCGATCTCAGTTCGATACGATCGATGAACCACCACCTGCCAGACTCCTGCCGCTGGCCGAGGATGAGCCCGCTGCGGAGGAGGTTTCTGAGCGGAAGCCCCGGGCGGTGGCGCGAGTCCGTCAGGATGCCCGCGCGCTCGAGCCAGCTCGCGGCTTCCACGGCGCTGACCTCCTGTAGAGCCCGGCGGCGCAACTCGAGCTGAAGGTAAAGGCTCACCGTGGCGGTCTGAATCTCCTTGTAGTCCATCCGATCGCTCCTGGGACTTGGGCCGCGGGGGGCGAAGCGCGCGCCCCACTCCTGCTAGCCAGGACTGTACAGGCTTGCCCAGCCCTCTGCCAAGTCACTATTGAAACAGGCTGGCGATCGAGGGGCGCCCAAATTGACTTGGAAGCACCGACGAATGCCGGCGTCTGCACGTGGATCTGCCGGCGCGGCAAGCCAGCGAGGGCTGTGTTGCTCGCCGCCGCTCTTGGCCAGCTCGGGGGCTGGTCTAGGGGCCGCTGCCGGAGTCGGTCTCTGCGCCCGCCAGCACGGCCCGCCCCGCCGCGGTTAGCCGGTAGCGCTGCTTGCTGCTTCGGGGCTTGGTGGGGACGGTCAGCTCGATCAGGCCCGCGGCGAGAAGCGGCGCCAGGTGCTCGTTCACGAAGTGCTCTCGGTTGCTGAGGCCGGCCGCATCCTGCAGCGCCGCGCGCGGCAGGGGCTCATCCGCTGCTTCGAGGGCGGCGAGGACTTGCCGGGTACTTGTCGGGTACTTGTCGGGTAGGCGGCCGGCGACTTGCAGGGTACTTGCCGGGCGCTGGACAAGCACCGGGGCCTCCGCCGCCGCCCGCACCGCCGGATTCGGCCGGAAGGTCGCCGTCGTGAAGCCGTTCGCCTCCCAGATCGGCTCGGGATAGCCGCCGGCGCGCGCCTCCTCCCGGATCCGCCTCACCCCGGTGCCGGCCTTCTCGATGAAGCCGATCCGGTGCAGCAAGTCGGCGATCAGCGAGTTCCGCCGCACGCTCTTGTGGCCGAGCGCGGCCAGGGTCATCCCCCTGGGCAGGCCGCCCGGGCTCACCACCTCGATGCGGTCGGCGTAGATCTCGACGAACACGTTGGCGCCCGCGAAGAACCAGTCGCGGTGCATGACCGCGTTGGTGATCGCCTCGCGCAGCGCCTTCATCGGATACTCGGGGATGTTCTCGCGCCTGAGCGACTCGATTCGGTAGGCGAGCCGCGTGTTCCGCTCGACGAAGCGCAGCGCCTCCTCGATATCACCCACCACGCCACCGTCGAAGTCCTTGCGGTCGAGGATGTGCACCTTGTCCGTGCCCTTGGCCAGCAGGCAGGTGATGTAGGCGTGGTCGAAGAAGCGCCGGGGCTGCTTGGCAAAGAACAGCACGCCTGCGTTCGTGAAGCGCAGCCGGCTGCCGTCGCGCTCGGCGGCCTCGATGTTGACGAGCACGTCCTCCGCCCGCGGCCGGCCGCCAATGCCGGCAAGCCCTAGCCAGGCCAGGTACTTGCCGCGGTCGAAATCTCGAGGATAGCGAAAGCGCGGGCAGGGTGCGGTGTCGAAGCGAATCGCCCCTTCGGCGCGGAAGAAGTCGCGGATCTCCTCGCGGCCGAGCTTCTGCGTCACCGCGCCCTGCCGGAGGAAGAAGCCCTCGGAACACTGCACCGGCTTGGCATCGCTCTCGCGCACCTCGACGACGAGCACGGCGCCCACCGGCTCGACCCGCACCCCGACCGGCGGATCGCAGTTGCGCGCGATGTCCTGCACGCGAGCACGCAGCGCGTTGGAGTCCTTCACCCCCGCCACCGATCCGTCATCGCGCACGCCGAGCAGGATGCGGCCACCCGCAGCGTTGGCCAAAGCGACCAGATCGCGCGCCAGGGACGCCGGCAGGCTCTCCTTGAACTCGAGGGTACTGCTTTCGCCGACTTGGATCAGGAGTCGCAGGTCGGCGGGCTTCATGCCGCCGCGGCGGCTGGAGCTTCTCTTCACGAGGCAATCCCCCAGGCAGCGGCCACGCGGGCATTGCCACGGCCGCAGATGCAGGAGGATTTCTGGCCACTCCCCGGGGGACGGGGATCAGCGCGTCGCCGAGCTCCGCTGGGGATCGGCTTCACGCTCGACTCGACGGGGCCACTCTGAGCCCCGCCCGCGGACCTGTCAAGTCCGCCGCCGGCGCTCGCTAGCGCAGGCGCAGCCGCATCTCGCTGGTCGGCGTGAAGCCCATGCCTGCGTAGAGCGCGCGGCCCTCGGTGCTGGCGTGCAGGTACAGGTTGCTCAGGCCCTCCGCCGCGCACCAAGCGACGATGGCCTCCATCAGCCGCCGCGCCAGCCCCCGCCGGCGGTGCGCCGGCTCGGTGAAGACATTCACCACCCAGGCCCGCCGCGGCCGCGGATCCGCCGGGTTGGGATGGAAGGCGAGGAAGATGACCCCGCCGCCGGCCACGACCTCGCCCGCGGCCGTCTCCGCCAGCCAGCCGCGGTAGTTGCCGTCGGCGAGGCCCTGCTCGATCATCGGCGCCGAGATGGCCAGCATCGCCGCCTGCCCCGCGGGATCGGCGTAGCCCATGTCCTCGAACATGCGCCGCCGGTGGTAGAGCACCGTGTCGAGGTCGGTAGCGGCGGCCGGCCGCAGGGTGTAGTCGGACATGGGCCTTCGCTTTCGCCGCCGCGGCCGCCGCCACGCGTCAGTAGATGAACGGGATCAGCCGCCGCACGCGCTTCTTGTAGGCGGCGTACTCAGGGTGCTTCGCGACGAGCCAGCGCTCCTCGCGCCGCGACTTGTGGTCCAGCAGCAGGAAGAGCGCGAGCACGTAGCCGAGCGTGAGCCAGCCCCC
>VGXI01000196.1 GCA_016873475.1 bacterium
ATCTGGACCCTGATCGCGAGCCGCACGCCCTTCAACCTGTTCGCGATGATCGGCATGGTGATCCTGGTCGGCATCGTCGTGAACAACGGGATCGTGCTGATGGATCGCATCGGCCAGCTCAGGCGCCAGGGCCTATCGCGCGAGGCGGCGATTCTCGCGGGCTGCCGCGACCGCTTCCGGCCCATCCTGATGACGGCCGGCACGACGGTTCTCGGCCTCGCGCCGCTCGCTCTCGGCAAGGCGTCGGTCGCCGACGGCTACTACTTCCCGCTCGCCCGCGCGGTGATGGGCGGTCTGACGGCCAGCACCCTGCTCACCCTGATCGTGCTGCCCACCTTCATGATCGTCGCCGAGGACCTCGCGGCGCGCGCGCGGGCGACCTGGGCCTGGGGGCAGGGTCGCGCGCCGCTGCCCTGGCGTGTTCGCGTCGCCGCGCCTGCGGCGGAGTGTACACGTGTACAAAACGAGCAGGCCTGATGCGGGACCCGCGCTAGTCGCCCAGGAACGGTCGCGGCCGCGTGCCGAGTCCCGGCCCCAGCAGCAGCGCGTTATCGAAGAGGCGCGCCGTCCCCCGGAAGGCGCCGCGATAGCAGGGATTCCCGAGGAAGGCGATCACCTGGCCGTCGCCTAAGGGCTCCCGGCTGAGATAGACCGTCTCTGCCCAGCGTGCGCTGGCCTCGGGCCAGAGCAGACCCGCCAGGCGCAGCGTGGCCGCCGGCGCGAGGCGCCCGACGATTTGCGCGGGCTGCCGCGCCAGCAGCGCGAGGTCCGTGTCCACCATCGCCGCCACGCGCTCGCCGGCGCCCGCCGCCAGCCAGTGCTCCGCATCGAGATCGACGCGCAGGATGCAGCCGGCCGGCGCGAAGCGGCGCTGCCAGGCGTCGGCGGCCTCCAGCTCGGGCAGCGCGGGCGTTGGCGGCGCCGGCGCCAGAGCCGGCAAGCCGAGCGCGAGGCTGTCGCCCGCGCGCAGGCGGGCGCCGTCCACGCCGAGCGCGGGCAGCGCGGCCAATCGACGGCTCTCGGCAAGGTAGCTCGCCGCGGCACTCAGCACCTGGCGCCGTGGCCGCAGTGCGCCCAAGGCCTCGGCGCCCGGCCCCTCCACCGCCGAAGGAAAGAGCAGCCAGGCACTCTCGCCGGTGGCGATCAGCGTTCCGCCGCGCAGGACCCAGTCGCGCAGGCGCGTCCAGCCGGCCTCGCCCAGGCGAGGGCGCAGCGCGGCGCCGCGACCCCGCGGCGCGTCCGGCAGGAGGATCGCGCTGTAGCGGTCCAGGTCCGCCGTGTCGAGTTGATCGAAGCGCAGGCGCGTCACCGCAAGGCCGAGCTCGGCCTCCAGGTGCTGCCAGAGCGTGCCGAAGCTGGTCGGATGGAAGGGCGGCCCCGCGAGCAGGGCGACGCGCGGCCGGCGCAGGGGGCGCCAGGCGTCGCTGCCCAGGTCCGGACCCGCAGCGGCAAGGGCCTGCGCCACACCGACGAACTCGGCCCCCGTCGCCGCCGCCAGACGCGCGAGCTGCGCCGTCAGCGAGTCCGCACCCTCGGCGCGCGGCACGAAGACGCTGCCCGCCGGCCACGCGCGGCCCTCGCGCCGGAAGCCCTCCACGCAGGCCGCGGCGCCGAGGTCCGCCTTCAGCAGGCCAGTGAGGGCGGGCAGGAAGCGCGGGTCCTCGGGATGCAGCAGCCAGCCGAGCGGCGCCGCCGCGTCGAGGCCGCCGGGCGGCAGGGGCGCGGGCGTCCAGGGCGCGCTCGTCGCGCGGGGCGCTCGGCGCAAGGTGTAGACCGCAGCGCCGCTGGCCAGGGCCGGCGACCAGGCCGCGGGTTCGTAGAGCTCGCTCGCCTCGCCCGCCTCCAGGCGCCGGCGCTCGCGCGTGAGCACGCTGTCCGGCAGCAGGGGGTCGACGTCGAGGATGGCCGCCGCGAGGCGGCCCTCGGGCTGATCGAGATCGACGAGGAAGCTGCCGGCGGCGAAGGGCTGCGCACCGCGCCGCTCGCCCCAGAGATCCACGGCCGCCTCCGCGCGCAAAGGGGCGCTGAGCTGCTCGACGCGGATGCCCTGCCGGGTGAGCTGCGCGGCCAGCGCCCGCGCGGCCTCGGGCCGCTCGGCGCCGTCGACGAGGTAGGCGCGCGTGCCGTCCGCGGCCTCGCCGCGCCAGGCGCGGCGGGCGGCGAACTGGTCGGCGGCGATGGCCTCGGCATTGCGCGCGGCGGCGTCCACCAGGGTCCAGGCCGCGGTGAACTGGCGGGCCACGCAGCCCGCGTAGTCGAGCAGCGCGCCGTCGGGTCTGAGCAGCGCGCCGCCGCGGGTCGTCGCCTGCTCGACGAGGAAGGCCACCGTGCCCAGGTGCAGGGGCCAGGCCGCCCCGCGGTTGGGATTGAACTCCTCGTTCCAGTCGCCGGTGGCGCAGGGCCAGGCGCGGCGGCCGAAGGCCTCGGCAACCGCGCCGCTCAGGGTTTCCCACCAGCGCGGCGTCGAGGCCGGCAGGTGCGGATTGAAGGGCGCGCGCGGCGGCGAGAAGAGCGTGGTCGAGAAGCCGCTCATCTCGTGGAGGTCCACGCTGAGCGCGGGGTACCAGTCGAGGAAGAGCGCAACGCGCCCGCGGGTCTCGGGCTGGGAGAGCGTGAACCAGTCGCGGTTGAGATCGAGCAGGTAGTGGTTGCCCCGCGCGGTCGGCCAGTCGCCGCGCCGGGCGAGGTCCTGATCGTCGACCACGGGCGGCGCGCTCGACCAGGCCTGCCAGTCGGCGAGGAAGCGCGCGCGGCCGTCCGGGTTCTGCACGGGATCGACGAGCACGAGCACGCGCTCGATCAGGGCGTCGGTCGCCGCGCTGCGATCGGCGGCGAGATGGTAGAGCAGAGCCAGGGCCGCGTCCGCGCCCGAGGCCTCGTCGCCGTGCACGTTCGCGCCCACCCACACGACGAGGGGCAGGCTCGCATCGCCCGCGCCCCCTTGCAGGCGCGCCACGCGGGCTGCGCGCAGCGCCTCCAGCTTCGCGATGGCGGCCTCGCTGCCCACGACCGCACACACCAAGGGCCGGCCCTCGTGCGTGCTGCCGTAGTGCAGGAGCTCGACGCGCGGCGAGGCGGCGGCCAGGCGCTGGCAGGCGGCGAGGAGGGTCTCGCCCGCCACCGGGCGCTCGCCCCAGGGAACGCCCAGCAGGGCGTCCAGCGGCGGCAGCGCGGGATCGTAGTCGGCGGGGCCGGCCAACTCGGCGAGGCGGAGGGCGCCCGCGCCGGCGGGAGCGCCGGCCAACAGCGCCGTCATGAGCAGCGCGGCGGGCAGGGCGGCAAGGAGGCGGGGCATGCGGACTCCCTTTCGCCGGGGTGAGCGGCGAGTGTAGCGAGCCCGGCGCGGGGCAGCAAGCGCGAGCGCTCACAAGCTTTGAACCGTGAAGGCTAGTACATGCTCTTGATGCCGCCCCAACTCCTCGGCTGCACGCTGACGGAGTCGCAATCCACTCCGTAAAGGCCCATGAGGACGCCGCAGGTATTGTTCGCCGGGGCGCAGGGCGAGTTGGCCTGGAGTGTGAAGTCGTCCGGCTGGGCGCTGCAGAAGCGGGGATCGGCGGAGATGTTACCGTCAATGCCCGTCGGATCTGCGAAGTCGATGAAATCGCCGCCGACATTGCCCCAGACATCCGAGCAGCTCATGTGCGGAACCGACCACTCGACCGCGCGGATGCCGCCGCCCTGGGCATTCAGAGCAATGAGCACTTGCTCGAGAACCGGTTCCGAATGCCAGTAGAGCGACAGGGCGCCGCCTTTTCCCGCTCTTGCCGGGGTCCCGACAAAAGTGCAGCTCCGGAACGTGGGGGTGCTGTAGTTGCCGCAGCTCACGGCGCCTCCCCCCCAGGAGGCTGTGTTGCCATAGAAGAGGCAGCCTTCGAGAACGGCACTCCCAGGACTATAAGAATCCAGCCCCATGGCAATCGCGCCTCCGTCACGCCCTTCAGCGCGATTCCTAACAAAGAGGCAATCACGGACCAGTGTGGAGGAATCAGAGCCCGAGAGCAGAAGGGCGCCGCCATCCCAGTTGGAGGAGTTCTCTAGGAACTCAACGCGTTCCACGGTTGCATGCGGGCCGAGCTGGAGCGCACCAGCGCCAATCGCCCCTCCTCGGTTGCCACGGAATACGCAATCCCGAACCAGAACGGAGTCCGTTCCCCCAGTACTGATCCCCCCTCCAATCGCTCCTGCTCTATTGCCCAGAAACTGGCACGCGATCACCTCGAGAGAGACCCCGACGCTCGCATCAATCGCACCTCCGTCATAGGAGGCAATGTTCTCATCGAAGACGCAGCGCTCCACCCGCAACTGCCCATCGCTGATTCTGACTGCCCCTCCGAAAGAACTTGCATTATCTACAAAGAGGCAGTCTCGGATGGTCAAGGTATCGTCTCTAGCCCGCACGGCGCCACCAGAATCACTCATGTCACGAGCGCCTTGGACCGTGAAGCCTTCGATTGTCGCTACGCTTGCCCCGTCTTCGGACAAGCTGAACGCCTTGCCGGTGCCCAGGCAGTCGATGGTCGTTGCAGCGCTGCCTTCCTCCGAACGCAGAACGCAGCGGAGGCCATTGAAGGCAAGTCCCGTGTTGCCCACACCAGAGTAGATCCCCGCAGCAACCAGCACCGTGTCGCCATCCTGGCAGGCATCGATGCCGGCCTGGATTGTCGGGTACTCACTCGGCACGCGATGCGTCGCTGCCTGAGCGCTTGGCGCAAGGATGGCCAGGGCCAGGCAGGAGAGCGTGAGGCGAAGCATGGTCACCCTCCCGGCAAGCGCTGCGGGCGGGCTCGGACGCGCCGAGCCCGCCCTGCGCGCAGCCTATTCCGTGACGAGGTGGAGCTTGCAGAAGCCCTGCTGCCCAGGTTCGAGCGGAGCGACCTGCGGGTCGCCCCAGCAGTCCCCAGTCAGCTTGCCGACGGCGAGATCCAAGCTCGCCCCACCCGTCCAATCGGCGAGGATCGGCCGAAGATCGAGGTGAATCTCGACGGGCCGATTCGTCTCGAAGCCCAGCGTGATGGGCCGCACCTTCTGGGCCGGCACGACCGGCGCCCCATCCCTCCATTCGGCGACCTGCACCTCGACGAAATCATCCTGGCTGCCCGCCGCGGGGCCCGCGACGACGTGCAGCGTCGCCTTGAGCAGTGTGCTTTCGGTCAGGCCTTCCGGAAGGCTGACCTGGAAGCGGTGTGCCGTGCCGCCGTGGTAGGCGATCGCGGTGACCGCCGTCGTCGGCACCTCGATCAGGAATTCCTCAGCCCCCGCCGTGGAGAGCGAGGCGAGGAGCAGGGCGAGAAGAAGCAGCGTACGCATGGTCCTTACCTCCTTCACTGCACGAGCATGAGTTTGAGGGTTTCGGCCCCGGGGCCCATTCTCAAGCGCGCGAGATAGACCCCAGAGCTCACCGGCTTCCCTTTCAGGTCCCTGCCCTGCCAGCTGCGCTCCAGCGTTTGGCCGCCGCACTGGCCCTGATCCAGGGTCGCGATGAGGCGCCCATCGACGCCGTAGATCGCCAGCTCGTAGCGGCTGCCGTCGTTCGGCAGCGCGAAGCGCAGGGTGCAGGAGGGATTGAAGGGGTTGGGGTAGGCCTCAAGGCTCGGCTCCACCTTGGCCAGTTGAGCCTGCTCGCCCACCGTGCCGAGAGAAA
>VGXI01000197.1 GCA_016873475.1 bacterium
CGCTCCGCTCAGGCGAAGCGGAAGATGAGCGGGAAGAGCAGCACCACGGCCGCCGCCCAGAGAGAGTACACCGGCAGGTAGCCGGTCTGCCAGCGCTCGAGGGCGGCAAAGGGAGCGCGCCCGCGCAGGCAGCGCGCTGCGCCGAGGCCCCGCTTCCAGGCCAGGTACAGGGCCAGGAAGGGCAGCACGAAGAACGACAGGTTGCGCATGTAGAAGAGCGGCGCCTCGCTCGCGATCGCAATGCCGAAGAGCTCCGGCAGCTTGATCGCTGCGGCAGCCGCGGCGGCGAGCGCCAGAACGACCCGCCCCTCGCTGCGCGCGGGTCGCGCTCCGGCCTCGCCCGCCTCGGCCCCGGCCCCGCTCGTGAGCACGAGCTGGCGCCAGAGCCGATCGCTGTGCTCGCGCGCGAACTCCGCCGAGAGCGCGCTGACGCTGCCCAGCCGCTTCACCGCGACGAGGAAGGCCTCGTCGGCGGCCAGCCCGGCGGCGGTCAGCGCCTCGATCTGGTCGCGCAGGTGCCCTTCGAGCTCCTCCACATCGGCGCCGGCGATCGCCTTGCCGCGCCCGACGAAGGCCCGCCACTCGGCGATCTGGCCCTCGAGCGCGTCCACCCCTGTTGCCATCTCCTCAGCAACCTCCGAGCGGTTTGAGCTGGATGGTCAGGAGTCGCTGCGACCAGATGTTGCGCAGGGCCTCGTCCACGGCCTGCCACTGCTTGCGCTCGGCGGCGAGCTGCGCGCGCCCCTGCGGCGTGATCCGGTAGACCTTGCGCTGCCGGCCGGTCTCCGCCTGCTGCCAGCGGCCGGCGATGTAGCCCAGCCGCTCCAGCCGGTGCAGCACCGGATAGAGCATGCCCTCGCTCCAGGCGAGGCTCCCGCCCGACAGCTCGCTCACGCGCCTCAGGATGGCGTAGCCGTAGCTCTCCCGCTCGGCGAGGATGGCGAGCACGAGCGGCGTGGCCGAGGCGGCGACGAGGTCCTTGTTGATGTCCATGCCGGAGGCAGTATACCTAGGGGTTCTAGGTATGTCAAGACGGCGGGCGGATGGGTCCGGCGAGACGGCGATCAGTCCCCGCTCCGCAGCAACTCGCTGTTGTAGACGTTCACGGCATCGATGGCCTCGCCCTTGGCTACATTGTAGCCCAGATGATCGCCGACGAGCACCATCGTCATACCGGTCGTGAAGCCGCCGACGCCGATCCAGAAGCTGCGATGATCGAACACTGAGCCTGTGTACTCGTCATCCGAAGGCAGGCTCATCAGGCTGGACACCGCGCTGCCGACGACCACGTCACACCGATCCACGTCAGCCGGTTGCCGGCAGTGCGGTGATCCCGCGCCGCCTGCGCCAGCCGCTCTGCGCGTGGCACGCCAGCAACATCGCCCGTCAGGCCTGCCCAGTCGGACTCGCAGACCAGGCTGCCGTCCTTGTACAGTTTGAGATCGCCGTCGTAGTACCAGACGAGTTCACCAGGGGCGGCGTGTTGCCGCTCGTACTGGGTGAGCGCGGGCGCGCAACCTGCTCCCCCGAGCGCGAGCACGGCGAGAACGAGGCCGGCCGCCCGCCGAGCCTTGAAGTGCTCTGCCATGCTCAGTCCCCCTTGCTGCGATCGGGGTCTATCAGCGCCGCACGGGCCACGGCATCGTTCTGGATGTTCATGGCATCGATGAGTCGCGCGCGGGCGAGGCCGACCTTGCTCTCACCGGAGCCCATGATCGCCAGCCCGATCGGCGGCACGAAGATCAGGAGAACCCCACCGACCGCCATTTGAGTCTGTCCGGAGCCGTGCAGGCTATCGACCGCGGCCAGGGCGACCTGTGCCTGGGGATCCCAGGTTGTGGCGGCCTCTGCCCCAGCCCAGGGGATGACGAGAGTGGAATCGCGCATCAGGGCGTACTCGTCGTCCACGACAACGAGATAGGCGCGGTGGCCCTTGGGTGAAATGAAAGAAGTCGAGGCCGAGCAACCCGCGAGGATCGATAGGAGCGATACCAAGGCCGCAAGCCCCCGCATTCCCCTCCCCGCGACAGCGCCGCAATCGCAATGAGGCTCCCCGGGAAGGACTTGAACCTTCAACCCTGCGGTTAACAGCCGCATGCTCTGCCAATTGAGCTACCGAGGAATAGCAGAATCAAGGATAGGGCCGCCTCCGCTGGCTGTCAAGGCGCCCAGCGGCGCCGGACCGGTGCGCCCGGCATGCGACCGCCCAGCCCGGGACGCGGCCAGGGCTCAATCGTCGCGGGCCTGTCGGGTCGCCTCCGCTGGCTGCCCGCCGTCGGTCGCGATCACTGCGATCAGCACCTTGTCGATGCGGTTGCCGTCCATGTCGACGACCTCGAAGCGTGCGTCGCCGTGCCTGAAGCTGACGCCGGCCATCGGGATCCGACCCAGGTGGTCCAGCACGAAGCCCGCCAGCATGTCCACCGTATCGCCCATGTCGATGCCCGTCACGGCTTCCACTTCGTCGGTGGGCACCCCTCCGTCCGCCAGCCACGACCCGTCGTCTCTCTGCACGATCCGGGGACCGCTGTCTTCCCCGCGCTCCGGCAGATCGCCGGCGATGGCCTCGATCACGTCGGTCAGGGTCACCAGGCCTTCCGTGTCGCCGTACTCGCCCACAACGACGGCGATGTGCACCTTCTCCTTCTTGAACCGATTCAGAAGGCTGAGGACCGTCGCGCCGTCCGGCACGAGCAGCAGCGGCGAGACCAAGGCGGCCAGCTCGACCGTATCCCGCGCCAGGGCCTCGGGGAGCAGGTACTTGGTGTGGATGTAGCCGACGGGCTTGTCCAGCGTGCCGTTGCAGACCAGCAGTCGCGAATAGCGGTGGGCCTCGACCATGGCGATGATGGTGTCGCGGTCGGCATTCACATCCCCCCAGACGATCCGGCTGCGCGGGGTCATGATGACCCGCACGGAACGATCCGCGAGACGGAGCACGCCTTCGATCATCGCCTGTTCCTGGGGCACGAAGACGCCGGCCTGCGTGCCCTCGGCGATCAGCGACTTGACTTCATCCTCGGTGACGGTGGATTCGCGCGTGCCGGCGAGGCCGAGCAGGCGCAGGACCCGCTCGGAGGAAACGTGCAGTAGCCACACCGCTGGAGCGGCAATCAAGGAGAGCCCGCGCATCGGTCCGGCCACCAGCGCCGCGACCTGCTCGGAATGGGCCAGGGCGATCCGCTTCGGCACGAGCTCGCCGATGATCAGGGACAGGTAGGTGATGCCCACGACCGTGATGCCGATGCCGGCGGAACCGCCGTGGGGCGAGATCAGCGGCAGCGTGTTGAGCCAGCCCCCGAGCCGCTGGCCCAGGGTCGCGCCGCTGAATGCCCCGGCGATGATGCCGACCAGCGTGATGCCGATCTGCACCGTCGAGAGAAACCGGCTCGGATCGTCGATGAGGCGGAGCGCGGCGCGCGCCCCGCGACCGCCCTGATTGGCCATCTGCTCGAGGCGGCTCTTGCGCGCGGAGAAGAGGGCCAGTTCCGACATGGCGAGGAGGCCGTTGACCAGGATCAGCAGCAGGACGACCAGCAGTTCAAAATAGAGCATGACGGCCCATTGCCAACGACGAGCCGCGAGCGGATCGTCGTCATGTGATCCGGTGCCCCGCGAAGCGATCGACCTTCACCCTGCGGTCGGCCGCCGCACCCTCCGCCGGGCGGGCTGCCGCGGAAGGGCGACGCTCAGGATAGGGGTCGCTCGCGAGGGCTGTCAAGGCCCCCCCCTGGCGATCGACGCGCTGCCCGCGCAGGAAGCCTTGCCCGGTGCCGAAATCCGAGTACACTGGGCGGGCCGCCGCGCGCGTTGCCGCCGCGGCCCCATCTTGCCGCGCCCTGGTCGCGGCCCACCAGTCGAGGGAGTGAATCGCCATGGCCACCGCTCGCCCTGCGCAGTCCGCCAAGTCCGTCGCCAAGGAGCCGCTCTGGGATCTCTCCGCGCTCTTTTCGAGCCGCAAGGACGCCAAGATCGAGCGCGACTTCCGGCTCCTCGAGCGCGCTTGCGCGGCCTTCGCCAAGGCCTATCGCGGCAAGGTGGCCCGGCTCGCGGCGCCCACCCTGCACAAGGCGCTCGGCGAGCTGGAGAAGATCGAGGTCATCTCCTACCGCCTCTTCATCTACGCGCAGCTCGAGCACGCCACGAAGAGCAACGACCCGAGCTGGGGCGCCTTCCTCCAGATGGTCCAGGAGCGGCACACCAAGGCCGCCTCGCAGCTCGAGTTCTTCCACGTCGAGTGGGTGGCCACCCCCGACGCCAGAGCGCGCGGCCTCATCCGCGACCCGCGTCTCGCCCGCTATCGCCACTACCTGGCGCACGCCCGCGCCTACAAGAAGCACACGCTGAGCGAGGCCGAAGAAGTGCTCGCGTCCAAGCTCGGCCAGGTCGGCACGCCGGCCTGGGTGCGCTACTACGGCAGCGTGCTCTCGGACATCAAGTACCAGCTCAAGGGCAAGACCCTCACCGAGTCCGAGATCGCCGCCAAGTTCCGGGACCCGAATCGCGAGACGCGCCGCCTGGCCAGCGAGGCCCGCGCCAAGGGCCTGCTCGGCGCGCAGAAGCCGCTCACCTTCGCCTTCAACATGGTGCTGGGAGGCAGCATGGTCGGCGACGAGGTTCGCCGCTACGAGCACTGGGTGCAACGCCGCAACCTGGCCAACGAGATCCCCGACAAGGTCGTGGACGCGCTCGTCGCCGCCTGCCCCGAGCGCAGCGACATCCTGCGCCGCTACCTGCGCCTCAAGCAGAAGGCCATGCGCCTGCCCGCCCTCATGTCCTACGACGTCTGGGCGCCGCTGCCCGGCGCGCCCCAGCGCCGCATCCCCTACGCCCAGGCGATGGACATGGTGGTCGAGCTCTTCGCCGAGACCCGTCCCAGCTTCGGCCGCATCGCCCGCGACATGTTCGCCCAGCAGCACGTCGATGTCCCCCCCTACGCGGGCAAGCGCGGCGGCGCATTCTGCATGCCCAACATGCAGGGCCTGCCCTACGTGCTGATGAACTGGACGGGCAAGGCGCGCGACGTCGCCACCCTCGCCCACGAGTTCGGCCACGCCGTCCACATGGAGCTGAGCCGCAAGCAAGGCCCCCTCGGCACGGTGGAGAGCCTGGTCATGGCCGAGGTCGCCTCCGTCTTCATGGAGACCGTCCTCTACGAGAAGCTGCTGGCCCGCACCAAGAATCCCCGCGAGCGCCTGCACATGCTCCAGGAGATCATCGAGGACGGCTTCGCCACCACCTTCCGCCAGATGCAGTTCAACCGCTTCGAGAACGCGGTGCACAACCACCGCCGCGAGAAGGGCGAGCTGAGCGCGGCGGACATCGCCCGCCACTTCGCCGAAGCCGAGCGCGCCTACTTCGGCAAGACGATGACGCCGGCCAAGGACGCCGACTGCTTCTGGATGTACGTGAGCCACTTCGTCAACGTGCCGGGCTACGTCTACGCGTACTGCGCGAGCTACCTGGTGGTGCTCGCGCTCTACCGGCGTTACCAGCAGCAGGGCGAGCGCTTCCTCGCCGGCTATGAGGCGATGCTGGCGGCCGGCGGCAGCGCCGCGCCCGCCCAGCTCCTCGCCAAGCTCGGCGTGGACTGGAGCGACCCGGCCTTCTGGCAA
>VGXI01000198.1 GCA_016873475.1 bacterium
GCCCACCGAGGCCGAGTGGGAGTACGCCGCCCGCGGCGGCCTCGCGGATGCGCACTATGCGACCGGCGATTCACTGAGCGGCGAGCTGGCGAGCTACGCCAGCACCAACCCCAAGGGGACTCGCCCCGTCGGTAGCTACGCGCCGAATCCCTACGGCCTCTACGACATGACGGGCAACGTCGTCGAGTGGACGGCGGACTACTACGACTGGGACTACTATCGCGAGAGCCCGCCGCTGAACCCGGTGGGCCCGGCGATCGGCAAGTTCCGCGCGATTCGCGGCGGCGGCTGGTTCACGGGGCCGGGCTGCTGCAACATCGACTTCCGCAACGGCCTGCGCGGCAACTGGCGCGACTTCAACGTGGGCTTCCGCTGCGCCGCCGATCCACCGGGGCCGAAGCCGATAAGCGTGCGCGCGGCCGACGGCGTGATCGTCTACGGCGATCTGCAGCTCGCGAGCGCGGATCGCCGCGGGCCGCTCGTGATCCTCTTCCACCAGGCGCGGGCCAGCGCGCAGGGCGAGTACGGCGCGATCGCGGCGCGGCTCCTCGCGGCGGGCTATCACGTGCTCGCGATCGATCAGCGCAGCGGCGGCAGCTACCTCGGCGGCGCCAACCGCACGGCCGCCGCGCTGGGGGACGCGGAGATCGGTTACTGCGCGGCCTATCCCGACCTCGTCGCCGCGCTTCGTTACGCCGATGCCGCCGGGCTGCGCGGCAAGCGCATCGCCCTGGGCAGCAGCTACAGCGCGAGCCTCGTGCTGCGACTGGCAGTGGAGGAAGCGAAGGCCCTGGCCGCCATCGTTGCCTGCTCGCCGGCATCGGGTCCGCCGATGGTGGACTGCGAGCCGGGCCCGTGGATCGCGCAGGTCAAGCTGCCGGCCCTGGTGATCCGCCCGGCGAGCGAGATGGCCCGCGACAGCGTGCGCGAGCAGCTCGCCGCCTGCGCGGCGGCGGGTCTGCGCACCCACGTCGCCGAGGAGGGTGTCCACGGCGCTTCGCTGCTCGACCCCTCACGCTGCCCGGACGCCGAGGCGAGCTGGCGCGTGCTGCTCGACTTTCTGGCCGAGGTCTGCGCACCCGAGAGCGATTCGCCATGACGCTCAAGGATTTCCTCCTGCAGCAGAGCCGCTGGGCCTACGAAGAGGCCCCCGAGTTCTCGCTGCTGGGCGCACTCGACGCTCTCACGCCGGCGGAGCTCGTCTGGTGCGCCGACCCCGAGCTCTGGACGATCGGCGAGATCCTCTACCACGTGGCGACGGCCAAGATCGAGTACTGCCGCCAGGGCTTCGGCCAGTGGCGCGGCGACTGCGTGCGCTGCGTCGAGGACCTGCCCGCGCTGCTCGAGCTGCTCGCGCGGGCGCAGTTCCACCTGCTCGAGTGCCTGGCGAGCTGCGACGAGGAGACGCTAGGCCATCCGATCCGCACGCACTACCACGGGAGCAGCGCGGCGGAGTTCTTCGGCGCCATGATCGCGCACGACTTGGCGCACGCCGCGCAGATCCGCGCCCTGCGTCGCCGCTACGGCTCGCGGCGGGGCGGCTTCTACCCGGTCTGAGGGCGAAGGAGGTCGGGATGTGGAGGCTCTGCCGCGCGGTGCTGGCGCAGTACCGTCTCGATCCCGCTGACGAGCTGCACGGCCTGCCGCACTGGGCGCGCGTGGCGCGCAACGGCTACTGGCTGGCGGCGGCGACGGGCGTCTCGCCGCGTCTCGTCGAACCCTTCGCGCTCCTGCACGACGCCTGCCGCGAGAATGAAGACCGCGATCCCGGTCACGGCCCGCGGGCGGCAGCGCTGGCCGCCGTGCTCACGCCCGAGCTGCTCGAGCTCGCAGCGCCCCAGATCGAGCTGCTCCGCGAGGCCTGCGCCCAGCACACGCGCGGCCGCACCGTGGCGCACCCCGAGCTGCAGGTCTGCTGGGACGCCGACCGCCTCGATCTCGTCCGCCTCGGCTTCGCGCTCGACCGCCGGCGCCTCTGCACCGAGGCCGCGCGGGCCGTCGCCGAAGGCGAGTTGCGCCTGCCGCCCATGGATCTGCCCCTCTTTCTCGCCCGGCGCTGGCGGGTGGACTCGCGGGGGCAGACCGTGCCGGTTCTGGAGTTCACGCCCGACCTGGAGGACGATGACAGCGATGACGAGTGAGGCCTTTCAGGAGTTCTACCCCGACGCTTTTTCCCAGTGCTACGGCTGCGGCCGCCTGAACGCGCAGGGCCTCCAGCTCAAGACGCGGTGGGAAGATGAAGCCGCCGGTGTCACGATCACGCGCTTCACGCCGCGAGCCGAGCACACGGCCGTGCCGGGCTTCGTCTACGGCGGGCTGATCGCCTCCTTGATCGACTGTTCGGGCACGGGCAGCGCGGCGGGCGCCGCCTATCGCGCCGCTGGCCGCCGGCCCGGCGCGGGCGCGCCCTTTCGCTTCGTCACCGGCTCGCTCAAGGTGAGCTACCTGAGGCCGACGCCCCTGGGTCCCGAGCTCGAGATCCGCTGCCGGGTCGAGGAAGTGAAGGGCCGCAAGATCACCCTTTCTGCCACCCTCAGCGCCGCCGGCGAGGTCTGCGCCACCGGCGAGGTGGTGGCGCTGCAAATCCCTGAGAACTTCGGCAGTTAGCCCGGTATTCTGCTGCGGGGCTGGATTGCTAGTATTGACAAAGCTAAGGCGATACCTTAGATTTGTCGCAATGAACTACGTCGAGAGAGCACTGACGAGCTCGCTCCTGCGGGCTGCCGCAGCCTTCCCTGCCCTCGTGCTGACGGGACCCCGGCGCTCGGGCAAGACCACCCTGCTGCAGCACTGCTTCCCCGGCGCCGACTATCTGCTGCTCGAGGCGCCCGACGTCCTCGCCCGCGTGCGCAGCGATCCGCGCAGCGTGCTGGCGGAGCTCGGCCGGCCGGCCATCCTCGACGAGATCCAAAACGCGCCCGAGTTGCTCGGCTACCTGCGCGCAGAGATCGACGGCATGCCCGAGATCCGCGGGCAATGGCTGCTCACCGGCTCGCAGGAAGCGCAGTTGATGCGCGGCGTGACGGAGTCGATGGCCGGGCGCGCGGCGGTCTTCCAGCTTCTGCCCTTCGCGCATGCCGAGGATGCGCGCGTGTCACTGCTCGGCGGCGGCTTCCCGGAGGTCATCGCGGCGCCGGACGCCCGCGACCTTTGGTATCGCTCCTACATCCAGACCTATCTCGAGCGCGACGTACGCAGCGTGCTCGCCGTCAGGGACCTCGCGACCTTCGGCCGCTTCCTGGCTCTGCTTGCCACGCGCCAGGGGCAGCTCCTCAACAAGACGGCACTCGCCGCACCGCTCGGGCTGAGCGTGCCGACGCTGAGCGAGTGGCTGGGCGTGCTGGAAGTCACGGCGCAAATCCTGCTCGTGCCGCCCTTCTACGAGAACTTCGGCAAGCGGATCACGAAGGCGCCCAAGCTCTACTTCGCCGACTCGGGGCTGGCGGCGCACCTGCTCGGCATCGAGAGCGAGGCAGCGCTCGGTCGCTCGCCGTTTCTCGGTCCGCTCTTCGAGGGGCTCGTAGCAACGGAGATCGTCAAGCGGCAGATCCACGCCGGCAAGGCGCGGGCCATCTACCATTTCCGCGACCGCCAGGGTCTCGAGGTGGACTTCCTCGTGCCGCTTGGCGAGCAGCGCTTGGCCCTCGTCGAAGCGAAGGCCACACGCACGCCAGGGCCGGAATTGGCGAAGTCGCTGCGACAGCTCCAGGGCAGCATCGGCGAGGACAGGGCCACGGCTTGGCTCGTTCACGAGCGCGGCGAAACGCCGCTCGCGGCATCCGGCCTTGGCGGCGGCGCGCGAGCTCTTGCCTGGACCGAGCTGGCGAGTGCCTTGAGCTGAGCGATGCGAGGGAAGGAGGGCGCGTGCCGAGCGACTTCACGATCGTCCCTCACGCCACGGCCGCGGAGTTCCTCGCCCGCGCCGAGGCCTGGCTGCTCGCCGCCGAGGCCGAGCACAACCTGATCCTCGGCATCGCCGGCCGCCTGCGCGAGGGCGTTAGCCCCTACGGCGAGCCGGTCAGCCTGCTCACGGTCGAGGCCGCAGGCCGCGTCGAAGGCTGCGCCTGGTGCACGCCGCCCTTCAGCCTCGGCCTCACACGGATGCCGCCGGCCGCGCTGCCCGCCCTCATCGCGCGCGTGGCCGAGATCTACGCCGAGCTGCCGGGCGTGCTTGGGCCGCCCGCGCTGGCCGCTGCCGCAGCCGCGCTCTGGATCGAAGGCCAGCCGCTGGGCCTGCGCCCGCAGATGGCGATGACGATCTACGCGCTTGCAGGGCTCAGCCCGCCTGTGGCGCCGCCGCCGGGCCGCGCGCGGCTCGCGGGCGAGGCGGAGCGCGCGCTGCTCGAGGACTGGACGCAGGCGATGCACACCGAGACCTTCGGCGATCCGGCGCGGCCCCTGCCGCCGGGCATCGTGGAGCGCTTGCTGGCCGCGGGCGCGCTGCTCGTCTGGGAGGACGGCGAGCCGGTCTCGATGGCGGCCGCCACGGCGCCGACAACGCACGGAATCCGCATCAACCACGTCTACACGCCGCCCGCGCGGCGGCGGCAGGGCTATGCGAGCGCCTGTGTCGGCGCGCTCTGCGCGCGGCAGCTAGCGGCCGGCCGCCGCTTCTGCTATCTCTATGCCGACGCGGCCAACCCCACCTCGAACGGGATCTACCGGCGCCTCGGCTTCGCGCCCGTGGCCGAGGCCCTGCAGATCGAGTTCACACCGAAGGAGCCCTAATGAGCGACCGCCTGCTGTGGATCGAGCGCCGCTTCAGCTTCGACTTCCCGCCCGAGCACGCGCCGGAGATCCTCGAGCGCCTGCGCGGCACGCCCGCGCGCCTGGACGAGCGCGTGGGCGCGCTGCCGGCGGCGCTCCGCACGCAGCGCGACCCCGATAGCGAGAAGTGGTCGATCCAGGAGCAGGCCGGCCACCTGATCACGGTGGAGCAGCTCTTTCTCGGGCGCCTGGAGGACTACGCAGCGGGGCTGGCCACGCTGCGTCCCGCCGAGATGAGCGGGCAGGCCACCTTCGCGGCGGACTACAACGCGCAGCCCGTCGCCCAGGTGCTGGGGGAGTTCCGCGCGCAACGGGCGCTCTTCCTGGCGCGGGTCGAGGGCTGCGAGCCAGCGCTCCTGGCGCGCAGCGCGCAGCACCCGCGGCTCGATCGGCCGATGCGGCTGGTCGACATGCTCTTCTTCCAGGCCGAGCACGACGACTACCACCTGGCGCGCATCACGGAGCTGATTCGGCGCTTCGGGACGGCCGGTTAGCCCCACCCGCAGTGTCGGTGCCCAACCTGCCGAAGCTATCGCACATTGAGGATGATTCCGCTATAATCAGTACCCTAGGGAGTGGCTAGGGAGGGCTCGCATGACGACTGTTCTGTCTCGGCTTGCGAGGCGATGGCAGTGGCTGGCTCTTCTCATCGTTCTTGCCACCCCCGCCCTCGCCACGCATGACTGCCTGAACTACTCCGAGTACTTCCACCAACTCTCCGTCATGGAAGCTGGTTCCATTCGCCAGCTCGCCTACGCAACGCCGCTGCTCTTCGTGGGCAGCCATCGCATTGACGACTGGGCCCTTCAGCTCCTGATCTTCAACCTC
>VGXI01000199.1 GCA_016873475.1 bacterium
CTCGAGACCGGCACGCGCAGCAGCCGACCGGCCTGCAGCAGGAGATGCCCGAGCCCCTGCCAGCTGCCGCTCTTCGCGGCCGCCGTGTGGGGTAAGAGCGCGCCGAACTGCCACTGGGCGAAGAGCAGCCAGGGCAGGGTGGGCAGCAGCGCGCCGGCGGCGAGCGGCAGGAAGCGCCGGCGCCAGCGGCGGCTGGCGAGGGCGAGCCCGAGCAGCAGGGCCGCGAACAGGTAGAACTCCGGGCGCAGCAGACAGGCGAGGCCGGCCAGGAGACCGACCGTGAAGACGCCCCCGCTGCGGTAGGGCGCGGCCGCCAACCGCTCGAAGACCAGGAGCAGGACGAGCACGGCGAGGCTGGTCTCCATGCCCGAGGCCGCCCAGCGCAGGAACCACACCTCCGTCGCGAAGAGCAGGGTGGCGGCCAGGCGCAGGTCCTCGCGGCGGATCGCGCGCGCGGCGAGCCGATAGAAGACGGGGATCGCGAGGAGCCCGGCGCCGATCGACAGCAGGCGCGCGGCGAGCAGGCCCGCCCCCTCCCCGCTCGCGAAGGGCGCGAGCAGGAGCACCCAGAGCGGGCTCGTGCTGCCATAGCTGGGCTCGCCCGCGTTGAAGACCCAGCCCTCGCCGAGCAGCAGGTGCTGCGCGTAGACGAGGTGGATGTAGGTGTCGTCGGTGACGTAGCCCCAGAGCGGCCACTGCGCGAGCAGGTAGACGAGGCCGATCGCGAGCAGGTAGCGGCGCGCGGTGCCGGCGGCGATGCTCATGGCCGTCCCCCCTCCGGACCCACGGCGCCCCCGCCGGCGCTCGCGCCGACGCACTCGGCGAAGAGCGCGGCCAGGGCGCGCGCCTGCTCGCGGCGGCTGAAGGCCGCCGGCGCCGGCCGCCGCGACCATCCGCCCGCGCGCAGCGCCTCCAGCGCCGCGGCCAGGGTCGCGCAGACGCTGGCCGCCTCGGGCCGGCAGACCCAGCCCAGCTCGTGCTCGGCGATGAGCTGCTCGACTTCGCCCGGCGGCGTGACGGCGAGGAGGGGCGGCCCGGCGGCGGCGTACTCGTAGAACTTGCCCGGCACGAGGTCCTTGTAGCGCGCGTCGTCGTGCTTGATCAAGAGCAGGAGATCGGCCGCCTGCTGGCGAGCCACGCTCTCGGCGTGCGAGACCGGGCCCGCGAAGCGCACGCAGTCGGCCAGACCCAGTGCCCGCGCGGCCGCCTCGTTGTCGCTCTCGCGCGGGCCGAGGAAGCAGAGTTCCAGGCGCTCGACCAGCTCGGGGCGCGCCGCGCGCAGGGCGGCGAGGCCGGCCAGGAAAGGCCCCGCCGATCGCGTCAGGCTGAGCTTGCCCGTGTGCAGGATGCGCAGCGGCGCGCCGGGGACACGGGGCGGCGCTGCGCGCGCCGGGTAGTCCGCCGGATCGAAGCCGTTGCGGATCAGGCGCGGCGGCCGCGCCGCCCGCTCCGCGTAGTGGGCGCGCCAGGCCTCGGTGACCGCCACCACCTGGGCGCGGGCGAGCACCGCCGCCTCCATCCGCGCGTGCCGCCAGCGGTGCCAGGCGGTCGGCGGCGTCTTCAGGTGGAGGCCGAACCAGGGGTCGCGGAAGTCCGCCACCCAGGGCAGGCCGCTGGCCGCGGCGAGGCGCTGCGCCACGCAGTGGCCGCTGTCCGGCGGACTCGAGGAGTAGACGAGCGCGATGTCCCCCGCCGCCAGGCGGCGGCGCCCCGCGCGCGTGGCCGGGCCGATCCAGCCGGCGTAGGCATCGGGCAGCAGGAGGAAGTCGCCCAGGCGCCGCAGCTGCCGGAAGCGGCGGCTCGAGCGCGCGCCGCCGGCGGCCGCGCCGCTCCCGCCGCGCAGGCGGCGCAGCAGGCTCTGGCCCGTCAGCCCCCCCACCGCGAGGCGCTCGAGCCCCGGCGGCAGCTCGGCGAGCAGGGATTCGTCCCGCACCCAGTAGTCCTCGGCCCGTCCGCATAGGACGACCGGCTCCCAGCCGAACTCGGGCAGGTAGCGCGCGAACTTGAGGCTCCTGAAGACGCCGCCGTCGCCCATCGGCGGGAAGAAATGGGCGACCATCAGGAAGCGCTTCATCGCCGCCCTCCCCCCCGCTGGGCGCGCTGGGCGCCATCGGCGCGCTCCCTGCGCGCGATGAGGTCGAGAAAGGCCGTGCGCAGACCGCCCATGTTCTCCTCCCAGATCGCCCGGGCGGCGATCGTCGCGCGGTTCGCGGCGCGGGCGGCCGCGCGCTGCTCGGCGCCCAGCGCGAGCGCGGCCGCGAGGGCGGCGCTCAGGGCCTGGGCGTCGCCGACGGGGAAGTACTGCGCCTGGGGCGGCTCGGCGATCCACTCGCGATTGGCGGGCAGATCGCTGAGCACGGGATAGGCGCCCAGGGCCATCGCCTCGAGCAGCGAGACGCTGGTGCTGTCCGAACGGCTGGCCGAGAGATAGATCTCCGCCTGCGCCAGCTCGGCGAGCAGGGCCGGCCGCGCCAGGCGACCGAGGAAGGCGATCCGCTCGCCCAGGCCCAGGGCCGCCGCTTCGCGCTCGAGCCGGGCGCGCTGGCTGCCGTCGCCGGCCAGGCGCAGGCGCCAGTCCGGGTTCGCCGCCAGCCAGCGCGCGCAGCCGCGCAGCACGGTGGGCAGGTCGTAGACGGCCTCGAGGTTGCGGTTGTGCAGGACGGTCCGCGCGCGCGGCGCCCCGAGCGCCGGCGCGGCCGCCGCGAAGCTCGCCCGGTCGATGCCCATCGGCGCGGTCAGCACCGGCAGGCCGGGACCCGCGAGCGCCTGGATCGCCTCGGTGAGCATCGCCGCGTCGCTCGTGATGCAGTCGGCGGCGCGCAGCACGCGCCGCGCGCGCCAGCGGTGCAGCGCGCTGCGCCGCGGATTGACGAGCACGTCGCTACCCCAGGTGGAGAGCGCCCAGGGCCGCGTGCCCAGCAGCCAGGCCAGCCAGCCGTAGTTCGGCAGGAAGTGCGCGTTGACGAGCTCGGGCACGAAGATGTCCAGGGCGCGCCGCGCCGCCGGCAGGGCCAGCGTGGTGGCGAGGGCGGCGGGCTTCAGGGCGGGCCCCAGGCGGCGTGCGGGCACTGGCTGTTCGACGATGGGCTCGAGGCTGAGCAGCAGCAGCTCGTCGCCCTGCTCGGCGAAGTAGCGCGCCCAGCGGCGCGTGTGCGGGCTGCGGCCGTCGCTGAGCAGGGCGAGTCTCATGCGCGCGCCTCCCCGCCGCCCAGCAGTCGGCCGGCGCCCCGGCGCAGGCGGCCCTGCGGCAGGCGGGCGAGCAGCCAGCCCTTCTCCTCGCCGGTGAGCAGGCCGTCCCCGCGCAGCACGAGCGCCGCGAGCAGGGCGAGCAGGGCGAGCCCGCTGACGAGGCCCGCGGTCGCGGGCGCGAGCCCCGTGCGGCCCGGCCAGGCGAAGGCGAGGGCGGCGCCGCCCAGGGCGGGCAGCAGCGACCAGAGCGTGCCGCGCAGCAGCTCGCCGGCGGCGCCGGCGAGCCAGCCCCGCCGCGCGGCGGCGAGCAGCACGACCAGGGCCTGCGCGAGCCCGCCCAGGAGCTGCGCGTAGCCGAGACCGGCCAGCCCCCAGCGGCCGATGAACCAGGGCAGGGCGCCGTAGTAGGCGAGCGCCCAGAGCAGGTTGCCCAGCAGCACGGCGCCCAGGCCGTCGAGGCCGCGCAGCGCTCCCTCGAGCGCGGCCACGAGACTGCCCAGGGGCAGGGTGAGCAGCAGGAGGCCGAGCAGGGGCAGGGCCATCAGGTAGCGCTCCGTCGACAGGAGCAGGATCAGCGGCCGCCCCGCGAGGAAGAGCGCCGCCGCCAGCCAGAGCGAGACGGCGAGCTGCCCCCGCACGAGCAGGCGCAGGCGCCGTGCGAGCTCCCGCTCGCGCCGCTCCTCGTAGAGCCGGCTCACCTCGGCCTGGAAGGAGAGCACCGGCGCGGCGAGGAAACGCTTGCTGACGCCGACCAGCCGCGCGGGCACGTGGAAGAGCGCGACCAGCTCGAGCGCGGCGACGAGGCCGACGACGTAGCGGTCCAGCTCGAAGTAGGCGATGCCCAGCCAGCGCAGGGGCAGGCTGTAGAGCCAGTAGTCGGCGAGCTGGCGGCGGGTGATGCGCAGCGGCGCCCCCGCTGCCTCCCGGCTCGCGGGCGGCAGCCAGAGCGGCAGCAGCGCGAGGAGCAGGACGGCGCGGCCCAGGAACCACCAGGCGAAGAGGCGCAGCGCGCCCGCGGCGTCGAGGCCGCCGCGCACGAGGTAGAGGTGCACGGTGAGCCCGGCGAGGGAGAGGAACTCGGCCACCGCCAGCGGCCCCATGCGCCGGACGCCCTGGTAGAGTCCCGCGGCCAGCTCGGCGAGGGCGAGGGCGAGGGCGAGCAGGATCGTCGCGCCGTAGAGACCGCCCTCGCCGGCAGCGGGCGCGAAGCGTCCCGCCAGCGGCGCCCAGAAGAGCCGCGCGAGCAGGGCAGTCAGCGCGAAGGCGGCCAGGCTGAGCGCCGTGACCAGAATCGCCACGCGCAGCAGGCGCGCGCGCTCGCCCCGCACTTCGAGCTGGGGCAGGAAGCGCTGCGCGAGCGAGGGCAGGCCGAGACCGCCGAGGGCGGCGAGCAGCACCGCGAAGCCGCGCAGGACGAGGAAGCGACTGAAGACCTCGGCGCCCAGGCTCACGGTGAAGAGCTTCATCTGCAGCAGCCCGAAGACGCTGCCCGCCAAGCCCTGGAGCAGCAGCCAGAGCGCGTTGCTGCCCGCGCGCGAGGCGGGCGTCTGGGCGGCGCCGCTCACGGTCGCCGCCTCGCGAGCAGCGCGGCAAGCGCTCCCTCGCGCCGCCAGAGCCCGTACTCGACGGGCCGGGCGCCGAAGGCGGCCTTGAAGGCGAAGAGCGGGTCCTTGCCGCCGCTGCCGCCGAAGTTGAAGCTCAGCTCGCCGTCCGCGCAGGCCTGCTCGAGGTTCAGCGCGTAGAGCAGCACGCTGGGCGCGAGCTCGCGGTGGGCCTTGCTCGCGCAGCCGTTCCAGGCGACGACCGCGCCGCCGAAGTGGAAGTTGAGGTGGCCGCCGATCAGGCGGCCCTGGTGGCGGGCCGTCCAGAAGCGCACGCGCTCGGCGTCGGCCGCGAGCTGCGTGAAGTGCGCGAGCGGCGTCGGCCGCGCGAGGCCCCAGCTCGCCGCGTGCTCGAGGTAGATGCGGTGGTAGGCGGCCAGGTCCTGCGGCTCCGCGCTGCGCGCGACCACGACTCCCTCGCGCAGGGCCTTGTGCACCTGGCGCCGCCGCTCCTTGGCGAAACCGGCGCCGAAGACCTGCTCCCAGCCGGGCCTGAGGTCGAGGATCTGCGTCGCGAGCCGCGCGGGCGCGGCGGCCGGCCCCGCGGGCTCGGCGAGCGAGGGCGGCGTGACGAGGCTCAGGCGCTGTCGTCGCCCGCCGCTCGTGCCGAGGAAGCGCGCGACGAGCGCCGGCCCCAGCGCGGGGTCGGCATCCGGCGCGAGCGCGGGCCCGCCGTAGGTGCCGAAGGGCAGGCTCTGCCGGTGGACGAATCCG
>VGXI01000200.1 GCA_016873475.1 bacterium
GGGGCCCGGATCGTCGAGCGCGATCGGCGGCGCCGCGTCGACGAGCAGCAGGTTCGCGCGGTAGAAGGCCTCGAGATCGGGCACGTCCTCCCAGTAGCCGTCGAAGCGATAGGTAGTCACCGATTCGCGCCCCACCGCGGGCATCACCACCTCGCGCACGAGGTCGGTGCCGCCGCGCGCCGCCGCCTCGTGCAGCCCCTGGATCAGGTAGTCCTTCTCGAAGCAGTAGATGCCCATGCTCGCATCGGTGCCGTAGGGCTCGCCCGGCTTCTCGCGGAAACCGACCACCTGACCGCGCGGATCGACGTCGAGCAGACCGAAGCGGTGCTCATCGCCATGGCGGCGCAATCGCGTGCCAACGGTCAGCCGCGCGCCGGTGACGATGTGCCGGTGGAAGAGCTCCCGGTAGTCCATCTTGTAGATGTGGTCCCCGCTCAGGATGAGCACGTAGCGGCTCGTGCTGCGCCGGATGATGTCCAGGTTCTGCAGGAGGGCGTCGGCCGTGCCGCGGTACCAGGAGGTCTGATGCGCGCCCGAGTAGGGCAGCAGCACGCGCACGCCGCCCGTGATGCTGCGGTCCAGGTCCCAGGGCCGGCCGAGCCGCACGTGGCGGCGCAGGCTGCGCGGGTTGTACTGGGTGAGGATGTAGATCGTCCGCAGGCCGGAGTTGACGCAGTTGCTCAGCGAGAAGTCGATGAGCCGGTAGCGGCCGCCGAAGGGAATCGCCGTCTTGGCCCGATCGCGACCGAGCGGGCCAAGGCCGTCCGGCGAGCCGCCGGCGAGGATCATCGTCAGGACGCTGTCCATCCTCCTCCCCTGCGGGCGGCGCCGCCCGCGGCGGCGACCGGCTGCGGACTAGAAGCGCATGTCCAGGCCCAGCCGGTGGCTGCCGTCGAGGTCGGGATGGCTGCCGAAGCCGTAGTCGAGGGCCAGGGTCTCGAGGAAGTCCCAGGGCAGAAGCCCGGCTCGACCGGCGAGGCGCAGACCGCCGCCGGCCGTCCAGGACTCGCCGTCCAGGCCGAGCCGCAGGGCTACGACCTGGAGCAGCCACAGCTCGCCGCCGAAGTGGGGATCGACGCTGAAGCCGCCGCCGCTCCAGGTGGCCGCCTCGCCGTAGTCTTCGAAGCGCAGCTCGGCATCCGCCGCCATCAGGAGCCCCGCATTCAGCCCGCTGAAGTCGCGTCGCCAGGCGAGCCCGGGCCGCAGCGAAGGCGCCACGGACTCCGAGACGCCCGTGCTCCAGGCCACGTAGGTGCCCGTCAGGTCCTGCACCTTCAGGCCGGCGCGCAGCCCGTGCCCCAGGGGCGGGCTCAGCACGCCGGCATCGAGGCCGAAGCCGAAGCTGTTGTACTCGCCCACCGACTGGTAGATCACCTTCACGCCGCCGCCCAGCGACCAGCCGCGCGCCTGCGTCGCGTAGATGCCGAGGATGCCCCACTCCTGATCGCTCACCGTGCGGAAGTAGCTGGGGTCGATGCCGGTGATGGGCAGCTCTTCCGGACCGTCGAACTCGCCGTTCCCATTGATATCGTTGAAGGGGTGGTCCCCGGTGAAGACGATGTCGTCGACTCCCAGGCGGAGCACCGAGAGCCCCAGACTCGCGCGGCGACCATAGAGGTCCAGCGTGCGATGGAAGCCGGCGTGGTCCACCTGCACGAGGCCGCCGAAGCGCTCGGCGTGCATCAGGCTGAGGCTGCTGCCGTCCATCGCGCCCAGGGCGCCCGGGTTGAAGAAGAGCGCGTTGTTGTCGTCGCCCACGGCGACGAAGGCGCCGCCCATCGCGAGCGGACGCGCGCCCGTGCCCTTGGTCAGGAAGTCGGCCGTGTACTTGGTCGCCCCGGCGCCGCCCGGCCAGGCGGCGAGGAGGGCGCCGAGCAGGAGCAGCCAGCGGAAGGGAGAAAGACGCATCGGATCACCGCATCCGTTGTGTATGGGTTGCTGCCTGTGCAGGGAGCAAGCCAGAAGGGCCTGCGACGAATGATAGGCGAGGTCAAGCCCTTGGCGCCAGGGAAAATGCGCGCTCCCGTTCAGTCCAGCCCGTACTCCTTGAGCTTGCGGTAGAGCGTGCGCTCACTGATGCCCAGCTGCCGCGCCGTGCGCCGGCGATGGCCGCGATTCTCGGCCAGCACCTGCTCGACGAGCCGGCGCTCCATCGCCTCCAGGTTGCCCGCGCTCTCCGCCCGGCTGAGGTCGCGGCCGAGGCCGAGTCCACCGCCGGCCTCTGGGCCGCGGCTGACGCTCAGCTCGTCGGCGGCGAGATCCCGCTCGAAGCGCCGCAGGATGCCCAGCACCTCCCCCACCTCCTCGCGCAGGCTGAGCAGGGTGCGGTAGAGCAGCTCGCGCTCGGCGTCCTCCGGCCGCAGGCTGAGCGGGACGGGCAGATTGCCGCGCGGCGCCTCCGCTTGGCGGACGAAGTCCGCCGGCAGATCGACCAGCCCGAGGCGGCTGCCGCGCGCCAGCACGGCCATCCGCTGCACCGTGTTGCGCAGCTCGCGGATGTTGCCGAGCCATGGCGCGTGCGTGAGGACCTCCATCAGCTCGCCGTCGAGCTCGAAGAGCGGCGTGCCTTCCTTGGCGTGCAGCTCGCGCAGGAAGTGCTCGACGAGCAGCGGCACGTCCTCCGGCCGCTCGCGCAGGGGCGGCACGCGGATCTCGATCACCTTGATCCGGTGCAGCAGATCGCGCCGGAAGCGGCCTTCGCGCACCTCGAGGTTGAGATCGCGGTTGGTGGCCGCGAGCAGGCGCACGTCCGCCGACTGCGTGCGCACGCCGGGGATGCGGATGAACTCGCCCGTCTCGAGCACGCGCAGCAGACGAATCTGGATGGCCGGGCTCAGCTCGCCGATCTCGTCGAGGAAGAGCGTGCCGCCGTCGGCGCGCTCGAAGTGGCCGGCGTGGGCCGCCGTCGCCCCCGTGAAGGCGCCGCGCTCGTGGCCGAAGAGCTCGCTCTCGAGGGTGCCTTCGGGCAGCGCGCCGCAGTTGAGGGCGAGGAAGGGCCCCTTCGCGCGCCGGCTGTAGCGGTGCAGCGTCTGGGCGATCAGCTCCTTGCCCGTGCCGCTCTCACCCGTGATCAGCACGCTGATGTCCGTCGGTGCGATGTGGAGGATCATCTCGAGGATCTGCTCGAGGGGCTCGCTCTTGCCGATCACGTGGCAGTCCCGCCGAAAGCGGCTCAGGCGCAGGCGCCGCTCGAGCAGGAGTCGCAGGTCGCGGTCGGGCAGCGGCAGGTCGAGGAAGAGGTCGACGCCGGCCAGGCGCTCCTCTCGCCGCACCCGCTCGCTGCGCGGGCTCTCCAGGAGGATGAGCTCGAGGTCGCGGTGCCGCCGCCGGATCTTGCGCAGCAGGCCGAGGACGCTGCCCTCCTCGCTGCGGCGGTCCAGGAGCAGGATCAGCGGCTGGTAGGCGTCGAGGGCCCCGTAGGCGGCCTGGAGACTCGGATAGTCGAAGACCGGGGTGCCCTCCAGGGGGCCCCAGCTCGCCACGGCGGCCAGGAGCGAGGGGTCACGGCTGACAAGAAAGAACCCATCGGCGCGCAGCGGCGATTCCGGCGACATCGATCAACCCTTTGCGAAACAAGGGATTGGGCCGTTGGCTGACATCTTGGCAGCAGTCTAGGCCGTCCGCCGCCGGCTGTCAAGTCGTCGAGAGCCCCAGCTCGGCCGACTCCGGCGCTGCGTCGCGCCGGCTGTGCCCGAGCTCCGGCACGCCGAAGGTCTGGCGCTCGCCGTCGAGCAGGGCGCGGCTCAGGGTGAGGTACTCCGCCAGCCGCGCCGCGTCCAGCCCCAGGCGCTGCGCGCAGGGCAGGCTCCCGAGGGCCAGCTCGGGTTCGCGGCGGAAGCCCCACTCCGCCTTCCAGGCGATGGCATTGCCGATGCGCAGCAGGTCGGTCAGGGGATCTTCGCCGGTGTCGGCGTGATGCAGGCGAATCGCCTCCACCGAACGCTCGTGCAGATTCCAGCGCGCGGCGAGGGCGGCGCCCACCTCCGCGTGGTCCATGCCGTAGCGCTTCTGCTCGAACTCGGCGAAGGGGTGGTACTCGCTGTAGATCGCCTCGATGATCTCCTGGTAGCCCGCCGGGTCGCTCTGGAGCAGGATCAGCTTGCCCACATCGTGCACGAGCGTGGTGACGAAGGCCTCCTCGCTGAGCTCGGGCACCGTGCCCAGGGCCACGGTCTTCGCCGCCAGCGCCGCGCCCACCGAGTGCTCCCAGAGCATGGACTCGAGCAGGTCGCCCCGCTTGCCCTTGCCCTTGAAGAGATTCTGGATCGCCTCGGCGAGCACGAGGCTGCGGATGTGGTTGAAACCGAGCATCACGATCGCCTCGCGCAGGGTCTTCACCTTGCGCGGCAGCGAGTAGAGCGCGCTGTTGGCGACCTTCAGGATGCGCAGCGCGAGCACCTGATCGCTGTCGATGACCAGCTGCAGCTTGCGCGCGCTCGTCGAGGGATCGCCGACGAGCTCGAGGATCTTCGAGGCGACGTGCGGCATCGTGGGCAGCTTGCCCACGCGCGCCATCAAGCGATCGAGATCATCAGCCATGGCCGCCCGCTCTCCGCGCGAGCACCCGCGCTTCCAGGCGATCGAGGCGGCGACTGAGCTCGGCCGGACAGCTCGCTTCGGCTGTCGGCGACAGGGCGGGCGGCAGTGCCGCGCTCAGCGCGCTTGGCGCCGCGGCCTCGGGACTCGTCGCGTAGGCGCGCTCCACGCGCCGGCGCTGGCCGACCTCGGCCGTCGCCCGCGCCTCGCGCTCCGCACGCAGCCGCTGCGCGCGCGCGCGTCCGGTCGCGCTGCGCCGCAGCAGACCGACGAGCAGCAGGAGCGCCGTCCCGAAGACGCCCATCCAGAGCGCCGCCGCGAGGCTCCCGCCCTGAAGCACCGGTTCCAGGATCTCCTGCATCTCGCTCACCTCCGATGGCCCGCGCTGCCGCGGGCTCAGGCCCGTTCGTCCAGATGGCCGCCGGGCGCGCGCTGCTCCTCGTCCTCCGCTGCGGGCGGCGGCCCCGCCGGCTCCCGCTCGCCCCGGCGCTCGCGCTCGAGCAGGTCCCGGAAGGCGTCGCGCCGGTTGCGCCCCGGCTGGCTACGCGTGCCGCTGCCCACAGGCTGGGGCACGGCGGCGGGTCTCTCGATGCGCCGGAGGTCTTCCATGTCGCCCCCGTCAGCGCTGCGCCGTCGCCTCCTTGCGCCGGAGGGGACGCCGCAGCGGCAGTGGATTCTCGTGGGTGCGGCTGCGCACCCGCAGCCGGAGCCGCCCCACGGCCTTGCCGTGGATCTGGCAGACCCGGCTCTCGCTGACGCCCAGCACCTCGCCGATCTCCGCGAGCGTCAGCTCCTCGAAGTAGTAGAGCGTCAGGACGAGGCGCTCCTTGTCGTCGAGCTGCTCGAGCGTCTCGACGACGATGTCGCGCAACTCCTTGTCGGCCAGGCGATCGTGGGCGCTGGGCACCCGCAGATCCGAGAGGATCTCGCGCACGGAAGCATAGGTGCCGTCCTTGCCGACGCGCA
>VGXI01000201.1 GCA_016873475.1 bacterium
CTCGGCGAGACCAAGGTCGTAGACGAGGCGGGGCGAGCCGAGCCGGGGCAGGACCCGCTCGAGCGGCGCGCTGCGCAGGATGCCGCGCCGCGCGAGGGCCTGGCTGAGGAAGCGCCGCGCGAGCACCGGCGGCAGGCTGGCGAGCAGGGGTTGGCTCCAGGCGTTGGCGGCGAGGGCCTCCTCGCCCAGGCCGCGCGCGGCGAGTTCGCCGTCGAGGAAGGCGAGCAACTCGGCCATCTGCTCGCCGAGCCGTAGGGCATTGGCCGTGGGATCGATGCCGTAGTCTGCGGCGAGCCCGGGCAGCAGGCTATGCCGGACGCGGTTGCGGCGCAGGGCGAGGTCCGCGTTGCTGGGGTCCTCGAGCCAGGGGATGCCCCGCTCGCGCAGGTAGCCCCGCAACTCCTCGCGCCGGAAGCCCAGCAGCGGGCGCAGAACGGGCAGTGGGGAACCGGGCCGCAGCGGGCGCGAGGCTGGCAACGGGGCGAGCCCGGTGGGGCCCGTTCCCCGCAGGAGCCAGAGCCAGAGGGTTTCGGCCTGGTCGTCGGCGGTGTGTCCGGTGAGCAGGGCGCAGGCGCCGATGCGCGCGGCCAGCTGGCCGAGCGCGGCGTAGCGCGCGCGCCGCGCGGCGGCCTCGCGATTGCCCTCCGCAGGGATCGCGAGCGTGAGCGCGTGGACGGCGAGCCCGAGCCGCGCGCCGAGGGCGCGCACGGCCTCCGCCTCGGTCGCCGAACCCTCGCGCAGGCCGTGATCGCAGTGGGCGAGGATGGGCACCAAGTCGAGCGCAGGCGCGGCGGCCGCGACCAGGGCAGCGAGGGCCGTGCTGTCGCTGCCTCCCGAGCACGCCAAGAGGAGGCTCTGCGCTCCGGCCGGCATCAGGCTGCGCAGGATCTGGACGAAGGGTTGCTCAGTCGTCGGGCTCAGCACGACCTCCAGTACCGCCCAGAGCGGCGTGCATCAGGCATGATAGCGCGCCTTACCAGGTCGGCAAGGCCCATGCGCCGCCTAGCCTTGGGCGGGGCGGCAGCGAATCGAGAGGAGTGGAGGAGCTGAGTATCCGGCCGCAGCCTAGTAGAGCGCCTTGATCGCGCCCCAACTCGTTTCCTGGGTGCTGGTCTTGCCGCAGGCGACCGGGTAGGCGCCCATGAGCAAGCCGCAGGTGTTGTTCGCGGGAGCACAGGGCGAGTCCGCCTGGAGGCCGAAGTTGCCGGCACTCGCGCCGCAGAACTCGGGATCGGCGGAGATGTTGCCGTCATAGCCGGTCTGGTCCGGGAGGTTGACGTACTGCGCGTAGAAGGCATTGCCGTAGACGTTGTTGCACGCGATCGTGTAGGGCGTCGGATCCCACCAACTGATCCCAGAGCCAAGGTTGTTGACGACGATACACTGCTCGATCGTTGGGTTCTTCGGGTAGTCCCAGGTCGAGCCAGAGCTGATCGCGCCCACCCATGAACCCACGGTGCCGTTGCCGACGAAAGTGCAGTTCCTCACCGTCAGGCTGGCGTCGAAGGTGAGCCCAGAGCCGGCGTTGTTGGCAAACAGCGAGTTCTCGATGATGGGTCCCAGGCCACTCGAACCGTAGTAGACAGCCATCCCCGAGCCGAAGTTGTCGTGAATGTAGAGGTTCTCAAGGTATCCATCATCGTCGTTGAAGTAGATGCCGTCTCCGGTGTCAGCCTGATTGCCGTAGACCTCCAGATTACGCGCCGTAATCGGGTGGGCATTTCCGTCTGCCAGCAAGCAAGCTCCGCCGCCCCGCGTACCCTCTGCCGAAGAGCGGTTATTCCTAAGGACGCAGTCGGTGATGGTCGCACCGCCTTTTTTGTAGAGGCCAATGCCGTAGATCACCGTCGTCGACGTGCACTCTTCGATGATCAGGTCATGCAAGACAGGATCTCCAACTGCCATGAGCCCGCTCCCATAGAGCCCCGGCTCATGGCCTCCCCGAATCGTGAGGTAGGCGATCTCATTCTGAGGAACCAGGTTCTCCCCGCCAATCACGCGCCCTTGGGTGAGACCATCGATGATCACCGACTCGGGGACGCCTGAGCGACCGTGAATGGAGACACCTGGAGGCCAGAGAAGATCGTGCTCGTAGTAGGTTCCAGGCGCAATGCTGACGGTATCGCCAAAGCTCGCCGCCGCTAGCGCCTCAGCGATTGTCGGGTGCTCCTCTGGGACCTGAAGAAGCTCCGCGGCTGCTGGCCTCGCGAGAAGCGAGGCCAGCAGCGCAACTCCAAGAAGTGAACCGATGCAGGCTCGCAGCCTCATTGGCCTCCCGTTGCCAACGTTGCGAGTCTTAGCTCGCCGGCAACAATGAGCGGCGAGCAGTCGCAGTCGATATCCCCGCACTCGAAGGCGAGCACAAGGATCGCGCTCTGCGGGCCCGTCCAGTCCATCAACAGCTTTCCAATTTCGGCATGGAAAGCGTTCTCCCCCTCGGCGGGGAAGAAGAGCCCGGTCATGCCATGCGTGGGGTCGGTCGCCAGCTCCCAGTTCGGTGGCAATTCAGCCCACAGGGTCGCCGCCACCAGGGTTAGCTCGCCGAGCGCCTCCAGGCAGGCGGCAGTGAAACGCAGATCAGCGCCCTTGAGGGCGCTGGCAGCGCCCTCGGGCACCTCAATTGTCGCATAGGCGATGCGGTGGCCGCCAGTCGCCACCTCCGTGAAGCTGAGCGTCTGCTCCGCGATCTGCAGTTCCGCCTGGGCGGCACCCGCCAGCAGCAAAAGCAGCGCCCCGATCGGCGCTCTCTTGCTCATGGCTCCACCTTCTCCTGTTGGGTTGCTTCTACTTGACGAGGGTGGCCTTCACCACTTCCTCGCGGCCCCGGAAGTTGAACCGGCTGTCCTCTCCGGCGAGACCGAACGCCCCGCATCTGGATCCGTCGGCCGAGCCTGTCAGCATCGGCAGGCCTGTTCCTGGTGGCGAGGCGAGAATCGGCCGACCCCTCTCGCCGGAGCGGCCGGAGGCACCAAGACCTCCCGCAAGGCCCCGCATGGGGGAGCCATGGATACGGAAAGTCGCCGCCAGGCGGCCGTTTCGGCTTGCAGCGGCCCGAGATCCTGATGACCTTCTCCTGGGTTCGCCGCCGTCCAGGGGGTACCGTGGCAACGAGCGCCCTGCACCAGGCCCAGGCCCAGTTCGACGGCGCCGCTCGCGCGCTCGGCCTCAGCGAGGCCGAGGCCGAGGTCCTGCGCGCGCCGCGGCGCGAGCTGCATCTGCGCTTCAGCGTCCGCTTGGACGACGGCGCGATGCGGGTGCTCAGCGGCTTCAGCATCCTCCACAACGACGTCCTCGGTCCGGCCAAAGGCGGCCTGCGCTTCCATCCCCAGGAGTCCGCCGACCGCGTGCGCGCCCTCGCCATGGGCCGCACTTGGCAGGCCGCCGCGCTGGACCTGCCGCTGGGCGGTTGCGCAGGGGGCGTGATCTGCGATCCGCACGGCTTCAGCGAGCGCGAGCTGGCGGCCATCTGCCGCGCCTGGGTGCGGGCCGCACAGGCGAGCCTGGGCGCGCGGCGCCTCGTGCTCGGCCCCGAGCTGATGGCCGGCGAGCGCGAGCTGCAGTGGGCGCTCGACGAGCACGAGCGCCTCGTCGGCCGCCACGAGCCCGGCGCGTTCTCGGGCAAGGGACTCGGCCTCGGCGGCAGCCGCGGCCACGCCGAGGCCACGGGCTACGGACTGGTCTACGTGCTGCGCGAGGCGCTGCGCGACGCGGGCCTGAGCCCCGGCGCCGTGCGCGCCAGCGTGCAGGGCTTCGGCAGCGTGGCCCGCCACGCGATCGCCCTGTTCGCGCAGCTCGGCGGCACGGTGAGCTGCGTCGCCAGCTGGGACCAGGCGGCCGGCTGCGCGCGCGCCTACACGAAGCCCGGCGGCGTCCAGCTCGCGGAGCTGGCGCCGATTGCCGATCGCTACGGCGGCATCGATCCGGCGGCGGCTGCGGCGCGGGGCTATGCCGTGCTGCCCGGCGAGGCCTGGCTCGAGCAGGAGGTGGAAGTGCTCGTCCCCGCCGCGCTCGAAGGACAGCTACGCGCGGACAACGTGGGGCGCGTGCACCCGGCGGTGCGCTTCCTCCTCGAGGGCGCGAGCGGCGCCCTCGAAACGGACGCCGCCACGCAGCTCGCCGCGCGCGGCGTGCGCGAGCTGCCGGAGCTGATCGCCGGCGCGGGCGCCATGCTCTGCGGCTACTTCGAGCAGGTGCAGGGCGAGATCAACCACGCCTGGGAACTGGACGAAGTGCTCGGCCGCCTCGACCTCAAGCTCACCGAGGCCTATCAGAACATCGGCGCCCTCGCCGAGCGGCGCGGCCTGGGCCTGCGCGAGGCGGCCCTGCTCCTGGCCACCGAGCGCGTCGCCGCGGCCTGTCGCAGCCGCCGCTGGGTCTAGTCCGAGGCGGAAAGGAGGCCGAGCGGCATGTCGGCTCAAGCGCCCTTCCGTCGCCGCTTCGGCGAGGACGCCGCCTTCACCGCGATCGGCGGGGGCGCGCTGGGCGGCAAGGCCAGCGGCCTGCTGCAGATCCGCGAGGAGATCCTCGCGCGCCTGGACGGCGCCGCCTTTCCCGAGATCAGCGTGGGCGTGCCGCCGCTCGTCGTCCTCACGACGGCGCTCTACGAGCGCTTCCTGGTCGAAAACGACCTGGCCGCACTCGCCGCCGAGGAGTTGCCCGACGAGCGCATCGCCCTCGCCTTCCAGCAGGCGGCGCTGCCGGCGGCCTTCGTCGGCGACCTGCGCGCGCTGGCCGAGCTGGTGCATCAGCCGCTCGCCCTGCGCTCCTCGAGCCTGCTCGAGGACGCGCTACGCCATCCCTTCGCCGGCGTCTACGCGACGAAGATGATCCCCGGCCACCAGGTGGACGCCGCCGCGCGCTTCCGCCAGCTCGCCGAGGGGATCAAGCTCGTTTGGGCCTCGACGGTCTTCGCGCCGGCGCGGCGCTACGCGCGGCGCGTGGGGGCCGACCCGGCCGCCGAGCAGATGGCCGTCGTCGTGCAGGCCGTGGTCGGCGAGCGCCACGGCGATCGCTTCTATCCGGCGATCTCGGGCGTGGCGCGCTCGCACAACCACTACCCCTTCGGCCACGGCGCCGCGGGCGACGGCGTCGTCAGCCTCGCCCTCGGCCTCGGCTGCCAGATCGTGGGCGGGGGCCGGGCCTGGAGCTACTCGCCGGCCTATCCGGCCAGCCCGCAGCCCTTCAACAACCTCGGCGACCTGCTCAAGAACACGCAGACCGGCTTCTGGGCCGTGAACATGGGGCCCACGCCGCCGCCCGATCCCCTGCGCGAGACCGAGTATCTGCTCAATGAGGAACTGGAGGCCGCCGAGCAGGACGGCGGACTCGGCCTTGTCGCCAGCACCTTCGACGGCGAGAGCGGCCGTCTGCGGCCCGGCATCGCGGCCAGCGGCCCGCGCGTGCTCGACTTCGCGCCCATCCTGCGCCACGGCGCGCTGCCGCTGAACGACCTCCTGCGCCGCCTGCTCGCCCTGGCGCGCGAGGCCCTCGGC
>VGXI01000202.1 GCA_016873475.1 bacterium
TCCGTCGCCCGGACAATAAAGACAAAGACGCCTTCTTTATCAAGCCCCTTGTGAAAGAGGGCACATGGCGAGGCGGGCGGGGGGGGCGGCCCGGAGCGGACCTAGAAACGCTCGGTATCCTTGAAGAAATCGCTCATCCCCACGATTCGCCCTTCGCGCAGGTGGAGGAGCGTGACACCCTCGTTGGTGTAGGCGGCGCCCGCGCGCGTGCGGCCGGCGTTCGTCCAGTGCAGGGCGGCGCGCTGGCCCCCGGGGGCGAGGATCACTTCCTGTACCGTGAACCGGAGCTCCGGGTAGCCGCGCCAGAGCAGCTTGAAGAAGCGCAGGATCCGCTCGGGCCCGAGCAAGGGGGCCGCCTTGGGGAAGAGAAGGACGGCTTCGGGGTCCAGGAGTGCCGCCAGGCCCTCGGCGTCGCGGGCGTTCAAGCGCGCGAAGAGCGCGAGAAACGGCGCCGCCGCGGGATCGGCGGCGCCGGGGACGCCTGCCTCAGGCGCGGGCCCGGACCCCATCGCCCAACTCCTGCTCGCGCTCGAGGGCCGGCCGCTTGTAGCGCTCGTAGTCGCTGAGCAGCTTGGCCTTGTCGAAGACGAGCTCCTCGCGGCCGTAGCCGGCCACCTCGTAGAGATCGCTCATCACGATCGCCTCTTTGGGGCAGGCTTCCTCGCAGTAGCCGCAGTTGATGCAGCGGCCCATGTCGATGTCGAACTCCTCCGGCACGCGCTCGCGCATGGCCTGGTCGCGGAACTCGCCGATCACGATGGTGATGGCGCGCGGCGGGCAGACCACCTCGCAGAGCTTGCAGGCGACGCACTTCTCGATGCCGTCCTCGCCCATCACCAGGCGCGGCATGCCGCGGAAGCCGGGCGGCGTCGGCCAGCGCTCCTCGGGATAGGTCTGCACGACCTTTCTGTGGAACATGTTGCGCAGCGTGATCCCGAGTCCCTGCAGGATCGCCGGCAGGTAGAGGCGCTCGTAGAGGCCCCGGCTGAGCGGGCGCTTAACCTTCATGCCGGCCTGCGACCTCCAGTTTGTCGGTGGCGGTCTGCGCGAGCAGGGGCGCAAACCAGTCGCTGTCCAGCGGCCGGCGGCCGGCCACGGGATGCCAGCTTCGCAGGCTGCGCGAGCGGCCCCAGGTGTTCGTCACCGTGCCGACCAGATCCACCGGCGCCCGCCGCGCGAGCACGACCGCCGCGGCGGCGCGCGCTGCCTCGAGGCCGTCGCACTGGAGGATGAGCGCCCCACTCGCCAGGTCCAGCGCCTGCTCGCCGCGCGCGGGCTCGGGGAAGTCCGCGGCGGGATCGAGGCCGAAGGCGAAGACGACGTCCGCCTCGCCCCCCTGCAGACTGGCGAGGGGATCCGGGCCCGGCCAGGCCGCCGCCGCCGCGAGCAGGCGGCGGCGATTCAGCCCCGGCAGGAGCCAGAGCAGGCGCGTCTCCGCCCGGCGGGCGCCGAGGGCGGCAAACCAGCGCGCGTCGAGGGCGCCTCGCCGCACGAGGCTCGCGCTCACGGCGACGAGCAGGCTCTCTTCGCCCGCGAGCAACGCGGCACCCTCGCCATCCAGCCAGGCCGCCGGATCGGCCTCGACGCGCGACCAGTGGCGACTGCCGTCACCGGGCGGCGCCCAGGGGGCGCCGGGCGCCTGCACGAGGACGACCTCCCCGGGAGCCTGGCCGCCAACGCCGCCCAGGAGCCGCAGCGCGAGGATCGGATGGGCGAGTTCGGGGTCCTCCCCGAGCACCAGGACCCGGCGGAGGCGGCCGAGGCCGGCGAGCGAGTCGAGCTCGAGGCCCGAGCGGCCGAGCGCGGGGAGGAAGTCCAGTTCGGCCGGTGCCGCGGGGAAGGGGCGCACCGCGATGCGCAGCTGCCTGGCGAGCGCGGCGCAGGCTGCCAGCTCTTCGTCAGTGGCGAGACTGCCCGCGAGGACCAGCGGCTGCTGGGCCGCAGCGAGGAGCGCCCGCGCCTGGGCGGCGGCCTCGGCCGGGCTCACGGGCACCTGCACGCCCTGGCGGCGGACCAGGCACTCGGCGACGCCGCGCTCGGCGGCGTAGCCGAAGCGGCCCTTGTCGCAGAGCCACCAGTCGTTGACGGCGTGGTCGACGTCGGCCGTCAGGCGCTGCAGCACCGCCCCCTTCCACCAGCTCGTCGCCGCGCAGTGCAGCGAGCAGCCGCCGCAGGCCGTCGCCACCGCCCGCATCTCCCAGGGACGCGCCTGGAAGCGGAACTCGCGGGTCGTCAGGGCGCCCACCGGGCAGATGTCGGCGAGGTTACCGGTGAAGCCGCTGGTCAGCGGCCGCTCTTCGAAGATGTCCACCACGACGCGGTCGCCTCGCATCCGCAGCATCAGCTCCTCGCGGCCGGCGACGTCGCGCTGGTAGCGCACGCAGCGGCTGCAGAGGATGCAGCGCTCGGCGTCGAAGATGATGTGCTCACCGATCACGCGGTGCTTGACGGCCGTGTTCTTGGGATCGGCCAGCCGGCTGTGCGCCGGTCCGTGCCGGCGCGTGGTTTCCTGCAGCGGGCACTCGCCGCCCTTGTCGCAGATCGGGCAGTCCAGCGGGTGGTTGATGAGGATGAACTCGAGCACGCCCTGCCGCGCCTTGCGCACCGACTCCGAGTTGGTGGTGACCTCCATGCCGGCCGCCGCGCTCAGCGTGCAGCCGGGCACGAGATTGGGCGAACCCGTCAGCTCGATCAGGCACATGCGGCAGTTGCCGTCGACGCCCAGGCCGGGGTGGTAGCAGAAGTGCGGGATCTCGTCGCCCAGCTCGCGCGAGAGCGCGATGAGCGGCTTGCCCGCCTCGGTCTCCACCGGGCGGCCGTTGTAGACGAGGGTCACCTTCTCGGCCATCAGCGGTCACACTCCCCCATCACGGGATCGAGGCTCGCGATCACCGCCACGGCGTCGGCGATCATCGAGCCCGCGAGCATCGTGCGCAGGATCTGCAGGTTGTTGAAGGACGGGCTACGGATCTTGCAGCGGTAGGGATGGGCGCTGCCGTCGCTGACCAGGTAGAAGCCCAGCTCGCCCTTGGGCGCCTCGATCGCCGAGTAGATCTGGCCCGCCGGCGGCCGGATCCCCTCGGAGATCAGCTTGAAGTGGTGGATGAGCTCCTCCATCGAATCGTAGATCCGCGCCCTGGGCGGCAGGACATAGTCGCGGTTGTCCGAGCTGATCGGGCCGTCCGGCAGCTCGGCGATCGCCTGGCGCACGATCTTCACGCTCTGGCGCATCTCCTCCAGGCGGACGAGGTAGCGGTCCAGGCAGTCGCCCTTCTCGCCGACGGCCGTCTCGAAATCGAAGAGCTCGTAGTCCAGGTAGGGCGCCGCCTTGCGCAGGTCGTAGTCGACGCCGCTGGCGCGCAGGATGGGCCCGGTCAGCCCGTAGCCGATCGCCTGCTCGGCGCTGATGATGCCGACGTCCAGGTTGCGATCGAGCCAGATGCGGTTCTTGTTCAGCAGACCCTCGACGTCGTCGAGGGTCCGCTCGCACTCCGTGAGGAAGGCGAGCACCTTGTCGGTCCAGCCGGGCGGCAGGTCGCGGGCGACGCCGCCGATGCGCGTGTAGCTGGTGGTCAGGCGCGTGCCCGTCAGCTCTTCGAAGAGGTTGTAGAGCAGCTCGCGCATCTGGAAGGTGTAGAAGAAGACCGTCGCGGCGCCGAGGTCGAGGGCGTAGGTGCCGACCGAGAGCAGGTGGGCGCTGATGCGCGCCAGCTCGGCGGCGATCACGCGGATCCGCCTGGCCCGCACCGGGATCTCCAGGTCGATCAGCTTCTCGACAGCGAGCGCGTAGGCGACGTTGTTCGAGAGCGGGCTCAGGTAGTCGAGCCGGTCCGTGTAGGGCAGGAAGTTGTGGTAGGTCTTCTCCTCGGCGATCTTCTCGAAGGCGCGGTGCAGGTAGCCGACGTGCGGCTGGCAACGCACGATCGTCTCGCCGTCGAGCTCGAGGACCAGGCGCAGCACGCCGTGCGTGGCGGGGTGCTGCGGACCCATGTTGAGGATGATCGTGCCGTCGCGGCTCGGCTCCAGCCGCGTCTCGATCCCCGGCAGCGGCACCTTCGGCGCGTACTCGGCGCGCGGGGCGTCCTTGATGCTCTCGCGCTCGACGACGCCGCGCTGCAGCTTGAGCAGGGCGTCCAGCAGGGCATCCGGCCGCGGCGGGCAGCCGGGCAGGTAGACATCCACGGGAATCACGCGATCGAGCCCCTGCACCACCGAGTAGCTGTCGAACATCCCGCCCGTGCAGAGGCAGGTGCCCATCGCGATGACGTACTTGGGCTCGAGCATCTGGTCGTAGATGCGGCGCACGACGGGGGCCATCTTGTTCGTCAGCGTGCCGGCGACGATCATCAGGTCGCTCTGCCGCGGCGAGAAGCGCATCGCCTCGGCGCCGAAGCGGGCCATGTCGTAGCGGCTGGCCACGGTGGCCATCATCTCGATCGCGCAGCAGGAGATGCCCATCGGCATCGGCCAGAGCGAGTTCTTGCGCGCCCAGTTCGTGGCCTTGTCGACCGTGGTCGTCAGGACATCGACGCCGAAACCCTGGGACTGTGGATCGGGCCTGCTGCTCATCCGGCCTCCGTGGGGCTGGGGCGTTGCGTGCGCAAGATACTCAGCGCGCGAGGATAGTTCCACGCGCGGTGAGCGTCAATCGGACAAGCCGCTCTCAATCGGACTGGACGGCAGGCAGCGGCCAGGGGAGCGCGGCCAGCGAATCGGGCAGGCTGTAGAGCGTCGGATAGTCGAGACTGCGCAGTGCCCGGCGCCCGCCGCGCGCGGGGCCGATCTCGAGTTGGACCTCGCTGCCGTCGCGCAGGCGGATCTGGAAGCGGCGGCCCTCGGCCGGCAAGCCCCAGTCCGCGAGCTGGTCCGCGCGCGGCAGCAGGGCCTCGATGCGCTCGGTGCTCAGGCGCAAGGCGCGGCCGAGGAAGGCCGCCACGGCCGGGCCGTTCAAGGGCCGGCCGTCCGCGCGGCGCCAGCGCCACTCGTCGCCGGGCTCGCGCAGCGCCCGCTGGCCGTCGGGCCCGCGGATCTCGGCCGCCTCGCCCGGCATGAAGCTGACGACGACCGGCGACAAGAAGGCGCTGAAGGACTCCAGCAGCGGAGCGCAGGTCACCGAGTCGAGCAGGAAGGCCTGCTCGCGGTCCCGATCGCGCGCGTAGCTCAATTCGAAATACGGCTGGCCGATCTCGAGCAGGCCCTCGCGGGCCGCGCCCTGCGCCTTGACCGTCAGGCGTCCGCGCGGGGCCTCGAAGCCCAGCATCCCGGCCGCCTGTTCCCCGGCGCCGGCGAAGCCGAGGATGCTCTCGCCCCAGAGCGCCTCGATCAGGCGCGCCACGGCGACGTCGTCCGCGCGATAGGCCTCGGGGCGCCGCACTTCCCAGCCGCGCGGCCCGCGGGCCAGCGTGAAGGCGCCGCGCGCGTTTTCGATGCGCAGGCTTTCGATCCGCGCGCGGG
>VGXI01000203.1 GCA_016873475.1 bacterium
AACGCCTACTCCAGCACGCGGAAGTTGGGGGGGAAGTCGGCAGGGCGAGGCTGCGCGCCGCTGAGCAGGAAGTCCTCGAGCAGGTCGCGGCCGAAGACCGCGAGGGTGTCGACACGGGTCGCCGTCTGGAGCACGGGGCCGTAGCCGTCACCGCCGCTGAAGAGGAAGTCGAGCGTGGCCAGGGTGTACTCGCGCTCAGGCTCGAGCGGCGCGCCGCCGACGTGGATCTCCAGCGCGAGGCTGTCGGCGATCGCGTAGTCACCGCCCACGATCTGCGCAAAGCAGTAGTCCCCGTGGCCGGCGGCGAGGAAGTCGAAGAGGCTGCGCAGATCGCTGCCGCGAAAGTGCAGGCGCAGGACCTGGTTGTTGAAGGGCATCAGCTCGAAGAGCTGGCCGCGCGTGATCGGCCCGGCGGGCAAGTGCGTGCGATAGCCGCCGCTGTTCTGGAGTCCGAGATCGGCCCCGGCCGCTGCGCGCATACGGTCGGCAAGCAGCATGCCGAGCGGGTCCGGTCGCCAGCTCTTGTCCTTGCCCGCGAAGGGCTCAGGCAGTCGGCCGAGCACCTGGTTCATCTCCCGATCAACCAGCGTCCCGGCGCGCTCGATGAGCGCCTTCACCTCGAGCTCCTCCGGCCAGGCGATCGTCACGGGCTCGTTGCGCCACGCGAAGTCCCAGCCGCCGTCGGTCCGCCGGAAGCACTCGAGAACGCCCAGGTTGTAGCCATAGCAGCCGGTCTGGCAGATCGTCACCGGGCCCACGCGCTGCGGCTCGCGCAGGAAGCTGTGGCTGTGGCCGCCGATGATCAAGGGGATCTCGGGCACCGCCGCGGCAAGCAGGCTGTCGGCCTCGATGCCGCAGTGGCTGAGCACGAGGCGCAGGTCGGCGGCGGGGCGTGCAGCCGCCAGCCACTCGCGCAGCACGGTCACCGGCGGACGCACGAGCAGCTCGCCCCGTGCGACCTCGCCGACGAGTTCCGGCAATTCGGCGGCGATGAGGCCGAGCACCTCGACGCGCAGACCGCCGGCCTCGAGCAGGGCGCTCTCGGGCAGCAGCGGCTCGCCGTCCGGGAAGGCGAGATTGGCGCAGACGGTCGGGAAGCGAGCGCCCACGCGGGCGCGCAGGAAGTTGAGGTGGCCGTCGTCCAGCTCGTGATTGCCCAGGGCCATCGCCGCGCAGCCGAGACGATCCATCAGCGCGATGCCCAGGCTGCCCTTGTAGAAGTGGTAGAAGGGCGTGCCCGCGAAGAGGTCACCCGCGTCGAGATAGAGCAGGCGATCGCCGTGCTCCGCGCGCAGCTCGCCGATCCGCCAAGCGATGCGGGCGAAGCCGCCGCGCAGCGCGCCGTCGCGGTCGGGAAAGCTGCGGTAGTGGGCGTGCAGGTCGTTCGTGTGGACGATGACGAGATCCGGGCGGCGGGCTTCCGCGCCGAGCGCCGCGCGCGTCAAGGCGAGAAGCAGGACGAGGAGCATGACGCAGGGGCGGCGGCGCTGGGACATGGCGACCTCGTTTGGCATTGTGGCCGACGGGGCGAAGCTCTATGTTTGTCCTGGACCCGCCCCGGAGGCCAGTATGAAACGGCGTCTTGCCCCTCACAAGGCCTTTCGCTCCCGTCTGCCGCTCCTGCTTGCCCTCGCCCTGCCGCTCGCGCTCGCCTGCGCGGAATCGCCCGCGCCGCCGGGTGACGACAATCACGCCCCGCAGGTCGTCTCGATCGGCATCGCCGGCGGCAAGCCGGTGATCGCCGCGGGTACGCTGAACGTGCTGCTGCAGGCCGTCACGAGCGACATCGACGGCGACGCTCTGAGCCTCACCTGGAGCGGGCCCGGCAGCTTCCACAATGTCGACAACGTGGCGAAGACGGTGCGCTGGGACGTGCCCGCGGGCCAGTACGGCGAGCTCACCGTGACCTGCACCGCCAGCGACGGCGTTGCCACGGGCAGCAAGGCACGCGACATCCCCGTCGGCCGCGCATTGACGACTCTCGACTACGGCATTCAGGTTGGCAATCAGGTGACCTGGAGCCCGGATGAGGCGCCCTTCTACGTCATGCTGAGCGACGTCGAGATTCCGAACGGCGTCGAGCTGCTCGTCAGTTGCACGGCCAGCGACAGCCTCACGATCTGGTGCGATTCGAACACGCGACTGACGGTCGGCGGCAGCCTCACGGTCGCGGGCAGCGCCAGCTACGATGTGGTGTTCCGGCACTACGGCGCGGGCAGCAGCGCGCCCGGCCTCTGGGACGGCATCTACTTCGCCTCGAGCGGCGGCAGCCTGTCGATGAGCCAGTGCGTGCTGCGCAACGCCGCCGTGGGCCTGAACCTGGAGCTGGGCACGGGCACCGGCGCCGCGCTGACGAGCAGCGGCATCTTCGACTGCAGCGATGCCATCAAGCTCGGCTTCGGCGAGCTCAGCCTCAGCGGCTGCTGGTTCACGGGCTTCGGCACGGGGATCGTCGCGGACTTCGACGCCACGCTTACGGTCGCGAACTGCAACTTCGACGAGAGCAGCGGCGAGGCGATCATGGTGCGTGGCGGCGCCGGGGGCAGCTGCAGCGGCTCCTACTTCGGCCTCGATCTCGCTTCGCCCGTCATCGCGCAGGCCGGCGGGGGGCGGCTGATCTGTCATGGCAATCGCTTCTTCGGCAGCGGCACGGCCTTTCTCGTCGGCGCCGGCTACGGCGTGAACCCCGAGCCGCTGGACGCCCGCTGCAACTGGTGGGGCGTCGACAACATCAACGAGGCCGCGATCATCGCGCGCATCATGAGCAGCGGCGGCGATCCGGCGACGCTCATCTACACGCCCTGGCAGGCCACGCCCGGGGCCGCCTGCGGCGATGATCCGCCCGCGGTGCTCGTCCACGTCGCGGTCGTCTTCGACGAGCGGCATCCGCTCTGGGACGAGGAGCCGGGTGGCGTCGATCTCAGCGTCATGGACGACGACGGCTATCCGCGCCTGCTCGTCGTCACCGTCGAGCCCCAGCACGATGGCTTCGTTCACGCCTACGACTGGAGCGCCTCGGCCGGGGGCACGCTGTTCCGCAATGCGACCGTCTGGCCGGCAGGGCCCGGCGGCACGGCCTATCCGGGGCAGAGCGACGACGTGAACGGTTCGGCGATCTTCTGCGTGCCGGCCGGCGCAGGTGGCGAGACGATGAGCGTCACGATCACGGACAACTGGGGCGCGGCGACCGGCAGCGCGACGAGCTTCGTCTACTAGCGATTGCCCGCCTGGCGTCGGGCGTGCTACGCTCCTGAAATGGAGCCCGCCAACGTCGGCGATCGCCGCATCCGCACCTGGCCCAATGCGCTCAGCGCCATCCGCCTGGCGATGGCCCTGGCGGCGGCGCTGCTCTTCCTCGTGTTCGGCCTCGTCCTCGCGCCCATCCTGCTCTCGGTGATCGCCAGCCTGCTCGACGCGCTCGACGGCTGGCTCGCCCGCCGGCTCCGGCAGATTTCCCGGCTCGGCGAGCACCTCGATCCCCTGGCCGACAAGGTGCTGATCACGGTCGTCTTCGGCGCGCTGGCTTGCTTCCTGAATGAGCCCTGGGTCTGGGTACTCGTTGGGCTGCTCCTGCTGCGGGAGTGGGGGATCACCTGGCTGCGCGAGGCGCTCAAGCGCCGGCGCAATCTCACGCTGCCGGCCGGGCGCATCGGCAAGTGGAAGATGCTCAGCCAGAGCCTGTTCGGGAACCTGTTCCTCTTCTGGATGAGCCGGGCGCCCGACGCTCGCCCCGGCGAGGTCGGCTTCGCGCTCAGCCTGGCGGCGGCTCTCGGGCTCATCCTCGTGCTCTCCTACACCTCCGCATTCCGCTACCTGATCCGCCTGCAGTCCTGAGCCTGCGTTGGCCCAGGAGTTGCTGGGCCTCAGCGGACGCCCCACCCGGGGCCCGTTTTCCGTTATCCGTTAGTTGACAATCAGCTAGCTGGATAGTCTCGACTGGCAATGCGATCGCCTGGAGGCGCGGCATGGAGCAACTGAAGGAAGTCGCCCTCGTCAGCAGCCCTGAGCTGCGGCGCGACCTGAACCGTCTCCTCGGCTGCCGTGACGCGGAGAGCCTGGCCGCCGCTCTGGCCACCGAACTCGAGCTGCACTTCCCCGGCCGCCAGGGCCTCCTCGCCGTCTGTCCGGCCGAAACGCGGGATTGGCAGGTCTGGAGCCTGCCCAGCTTGCTCCAGGAGCCCTGGTCGGCCAGCCATCCCGTCGTCGAAGAGCTGCGGGAGAACGGCGAGCTGCGCCTGCTCTCGCTCGAAGGCCAGGCGCCCGGCGAGGAGCTGCTCGGCCTCGCCCTGCGCGACGGGCGGCAAGGCCTGCTCGGCGCGCTGGCGGTCGCCCTGCCAGCCGAGCGGCGTCGCGAGCCGATCGAGCGGCGCCTCCTCGAGGACTGGCTGCTCGGTGTCGGGCCGCTGGCGGCCCTGCTGCTCGAGCGCCGCGCGCTGCGCGAGCACCTGGAGTCGCTCGAGCAGGACGTCGATCAGCTCGAGTCGCTCAAGGCGAGCTTCATCGACACCGTCACGCACGAGCTGAAGACGCCGCTGACGAGCATCCTCGGCTTCTCCTCGCTCGCGCTCGACCAGCCCGACCTCGCGGAGCGCAAGCCGCTGCCCGAGTTCCTGCGCTCCATCCACGACGCCGCGCTGCAGCTCGATCGCCTGATCAGCGAGCTGCTCGTGATGAGCGAGATGGCCGCCGCCGAGGGCGTGCTCGAACTCGAGGACCGCAGCCTGGCGTCCCTGCTCACGGAGTACCGCGAGGGCTGGCTCGGCCGCCTCGCCAGCCACGAGCGCGTGCGCTTCCACGATTGCGGGATCCAGTGCACCGTCCGGGTGGATCCCTACCAGTTCCACCGCATCCTCGGGCACCTGCTGAAGAATGCGCTCGTCTTCTCGCCGCCGGACAGCCCGGTGGACCTGCGCTGCAGCTTCATCTCCGGCCGCCGCCGCCGCGACTCGACGGATTTCCTGCGCATCGACATCAGTGATCGCGGGCCGGGCATCCCGTCCGCCGAGCAGGAGCGCATCTTCCGCAAGTTCTACCAGGTGGATCGCTCGAGCACACGCGAGCATGGCGGCGCTGGGCTCGGCCTCAGCGTGGCCAAGGAGTTCACCGAGGCGATGGGCGGCCGGCTCTGGCTGCGCAGCAAGCCGGGGCACGGCTCGACCTTCTCCTTCACGGTGCCGGTGCCGCGCGAAGCGGGGGCCGCGCCGCGCCGCGGCGGCCGCGCTTCACGCCAGCAGTAGCTCCGGCGTCGCCTGCAGCTCCCCACTGACCAGCAGCGCGCCCTGCCAGTGCAGGGCGTTCACCTCCGTGCGCAGTCCCCAGTCCGCCGTGTAGATGCCGGGCTCGATCGAGAAGGCGACGCCCTCGATGAGGCGGCGCTCCTCGCGCGTCTCGAGATCGTCGAGGTTCGCGCCCGGCCCGTGGTCCTCGCGGCCGATGCTGTGCCC
>VGXI01000204.1 GCA_016873475.1 bacterium
CCCCGGGCCGAGCGCCCCGTGCTTACGCTGACCCGCGAACGCTTGCCCGGGAGGACTCGCCATGGCCTGTGCGCTGGGCCCCATCCACTACTGGCTCTTCGGTCAGGTGCGCCTGGCGGAGGCGCGCGGTCGCCGGCTTGCCGCGGCGCTGGCAGCCGCTGGTTGCGAGGACGCGCTGGCGGTCTGGGCGGCCGCGAGCGGCGGGCGCCCGGCCGGCTGGAGCGAGCAGCCCCTGGATGCGCTGATCACCGGGACCGTTCACGAAGGGCTCGAGGCCATGGTTGCCGGGATCGCGGCCGGGGAGGCGGCGCTCTATGCCCTGGCCCGCGAGCGGGGCCAGGCCGCGCAGGCGGCCTTTGCCGAGGCGCTGCGCGCCGACGGCCGCGAGGCTGGCGCCGCGCTCCGCGCGGGATTCCCCGTCGGGGACGCGCGGGCGATCCACGCGAGCCTCCGCGAGCACTGGCTGGAGGGAATGCCCTGCCACGTGGAGATCGAGGTCGCCGAGGACGCTCCCGCGGCCGTCGCCTGGCAGCGCCGCGGCCGGCCGCTGGCCAAGTACTGGACGCTCTCCCCGGTCGCCGCCTCGGCGCTGGCCGCTCTGCACGTCGAGTGGATGGCGGCCTTCGTCGCCGGCTGCGGCGGCCAGCTCGAGTCGGCGCCCTGGCCCGCGGGCGGCGAAGGCGCCCAGGCCTTCCGCATCGTCGCCCGGCACTGAGCAGTCCCCCCTCGCCTTGACGACGGCCGGGGCGGGCCCCTATACTGCCGCCACCCTGCCTCCCTCACGCCGTCAGGTGGTTGTCATTGCGCGCCTTGCATCGTCGCCTGCCGCTCGCCGTCCCGCTGGCGACCTGGCTGACGGCCCTTGCGCTCCTGTCCGCTTCCCCGCTCGGCGCCGCCCCGGTGCCGCCGCCGCGACTGGCCGGCTACCCGGCGGCGAGCCCGCCGCCAGCGCGAGCGCTCGGCGAGGCTCAGCGCGCGCGCCTGAGCGCTCTGCTCGCGGGGGAGGCCGCGCCGCGGGAGCGGGCCACGGTGCGCTGGCTGGGCATCCTCGTCGCGTTCCAGGATCGCGGCTTCGCCCAGGAGTACAGCGAGGCCTTCGATCCCCTGAACGTGCTGGGTTTCCCGGACTCGGTGGTGGTGACCCCCCGCGCCATCTGGTTCGCCAATGCGATGGCCCGCACGGCCGACTACTTCGCCACGGTCTCGGACGGGCGTGTCGAGCTGCGGCCGACCCTGGCCGACGGCGTGCTCACCCTCTCCGGCGCGATGGCGCACTATGGCGACGATGAAGCGTTGAGCTGGGAGGAGGGCGCCCGGCGCCTCGCCGCCGAGACGGTCGACTCCCTGGACGCGACCATCGACTTCTCCGCCTACGATCTCGTCAGTTTCATCCACGCGGGGCCCGGCCAGGAGTCGGACCTCCTGCGCAACTCGACCGATCAGCTCTGGAGCGGCTATCTCGACTTCGCCTCGCTGCGCGAGGCCTTCGCGGACTCGCTGCCCGACGCGCCGGTCGCGGGCTGGCCCGGCATTCCGACGAACGACGGCGCCTTCGTGCTCGAGCACTTCGGCATTGCGCCCGAACTCGAAGTCGAGGAGCAGCTCAGCCCGCCCTTCGTGCTGGGGACGCTGGGCGTCAACGTGCACCAGCTCGGCAGCTACCTGGGCCTGGTCAGCCTGAACGACCTCATCGAGCCGCGCGGCCAGGGCGCCGGCAACTTCGACCTCATGAGCAGCGGGCTCTGGAACGCGCTCGGCTTCGTGCCCGGGCCGCCCTCGGCCTTCAACCGGCGCCTCGTCGGCTGGGCGGAGGCCGAGCGCATCGAACCCGCGGCGGCCACCGGCGCCGGCCTCGCCCGCAGCCTGCCGAGCTGGGAGCAGGGTGCGGCGGGCAGCCTGCTCCAGCTTCCGATCAGCGAGCGCGAGTACTTCCTCATCGAGAACCGCAACCAGGACGCGGACGGCAGCGGCGGCTTCACCTTCGCCGACGCCAACGGCAATCACGTGCCCGACAACGGCGAGTCCCTGCTGGACGCCGAGTTCGACTACTTCACGACCCAGTACAGCGCGAGCGATCAGACGCCGGGCAGCGGCCTCTTCGTCTGGCGCATCGACGAGGAGTTCGTGCGGCTGACCTTCGAGCTCGACTTCAACCTGATCAACGCCTACAACGAGCACTACGGCGTCGCCCTTCTCGAGGCGGACGGCTACCCCGACCTCGCCACCGTCAGCTACGACGAGAACGCCTACGGCGGCGACTTCGACGCCTTCCGCGCCGCGGGGGGGGTGAACGCGCTCGCCGCGACGCAGACCGGGATCGACGCTGCGAGCCTGCCCTCCACGCGCAGCGCCGAGGGCGCCGATTCGGGCTGGCGCCTGAGCGGCATCGGCGCCCACGGCCCGGCGATGGACCTCACCCTGCAGTGGGAATCGGCGGGCTGGCCGCGCAGCGAGGAGCGCCTGGCCGAGCGCCTGCCGCTGGGCGATCCCCTGGCCGCAGACCTGCTCGCCGATGCCATGGACGCGCCCGAGTTCGCCTTCCTGGCCGCAGGCGCCGGCGGCGCGGCGGACTCCCTCTTCCTCTATGTTCAGGGAAGGGCGCCTAGCGGCGAACTGGCGGCGCCGGCCCGGGTCGCGGCCATCGCCGGCGCGCCGGCCGGTCCCCTGGCGGCGGGGGACCTCGATGGCGACGGCCTCGCCGAGCTGGTGCTCCTGTGCACCGACGGCCGCCTCTTCGCCTGGCGCGGCACCGGCGAGAGCCTGGGCGGCGCGCCAGATGCGCCGCTCGTCACCGTCGGGGCCGCGTCCACTGCACCCCTGCTGTTCGACCGCTCGGCTCTCTGGTCGCCCAGCCCGCGGGCGGGCGAGCAGGTCGTCGTCGTCGTCGAGGATTTGCCCGACGACGGCAGCCTCGGCTACAGCCGCTGCCGGACGCACGTCTTCACGGGCGCCGGCGTGGCGCTGGTCATTGGGGACAGCGCCTGGGACGAGCCCTTGCGTGGGCTGCCCGTCGGCGAGCCGGCGCTCCGGCTCACGGTAGCGCCCGCCGAGCGCGGGTATGAGCATCCAGCGCCGACCCTCGCCCAGTTCGCGCTCGCCCTCCTCGACAGCAGCGAAGGCGGCAGCGCGCGCGTCCTCAGCCTGGCCACGCCCCCCGCGGCGATGGCGGGCTGGCCGGCGACGGCGGAGCTGGCCATCGCCCCCGGCAGCGACGCCGCCGTCCAGCTCGCCGCCGGCGACCTGGACGCCGACGGCGTCGACGACCTGCTGGTGGAGGCCGAGAACCAGCTCCTGCTCTGGTTCCCCGCCGGCCGCTACGGCGGTCCCGGCGAGGGCGGGGTCCGCTTCGCCTGCCCGCTGGTTTCGGGCGATGCCCTCGCCCTGCTGCCGGCGGCCCTCGCTGGCGACGGGACCCTGGCCGCGCTGGCCGCGGGCGCGGGGCGCCTCGTCGCCTGCGGTCCGGAGGGCAGCGCCTTCGCCGACTGGCTGCTCGCGCCCGCGCAGAGCGAGCCCGATCCCGGCTTTTGGGCAGACCCCGCGCGCTGGCTCCTGCTGCGGCGCGATGACGCCGGGCGGGACACGCCGCTGCTCGCGACCCTCGACGGACGGGTCTTCGCGGGACGCGGGGATCTCGCCGCCGGCCTGGCCTCGCAGTTCCCGGGCGGCGACCTGGCCGGCAGTCCGGTCCTCGCGGACCTCGACGCGGACGGCCTGCTCGAACTGCGCGGCCTCAGCGGTTTCACGCCCGTGCTCGGCAACACGGCCGGCGAGGACACGCTGCTCACGGGCAGCGCGCTGCGGATCTGGCAGCTGGAGACGGACGATCCGGTAGCCGGCGGCGTCCCCTGGAGCCAGGGGGGCGGCGACGCCGGGCGTCGGCGGCGCCTCGCCGCAGCCGCGCCGCACAGCCCGGCAGCGGGAACGGGCCGCCTGCTCGAGGCCTACGCCTACCCGAATCCCGCCGGCGCCCTGGTGACCTGGCGCGTGCGCAGCGCGGCGCCCGAGCGCATCGCCATCGCGCTCTACGATCTGGAGGGCCAGGAGCGCTTGCGGCTCAGCGGCCGCACCGACGGCTACAGCGCCTGGGAGAGCGAGAGCTCGCTTGTTGGCCTCGCGCCCGGCGTGTACTTTTTCACCATTCGCGCCGCTGGCGGCGACCTCGTGACGGGGCGCCTGGCCATTCTGCGCTGAGACGATCGACTGGAGGACGGATGCGCGCGCGCCGCTTCGCCCCTGCCCTGCTCCTGATCCTGCTGAGTTCCCTGCCCCTGCCCGCCCTGGCCTACGAGCCGGGGACCTCGGGCCTGCTCTTCCTGCGCCTGGGCGTGGGCGAGCGGGCGGCCGGAATGGGCGAGGCCTACACGGCCCTGGCCGCCGACGCGACGGCGCTCTACTGGAATCCCGCCGGCCTCGCCGCCGTCGCGGGCAGCCAGATCCACCTCATGCACAACGAGTGGATCGCCTCCGTCCGCCAGGACTTCGCCGGCCTCGCCCACCCAACGCGCCTGGGGACCTTCGGCCTCGGGATCACCGGCCTGAGCATGGACGAGCTCGAGCTGCGCGAGGAGCTGCCGAGCAGCGAGCCCCTCGGCCATTTCTCGGCCTTCGACATCGCCGTCCACGGCGGCTACGGGCGCACGCTGCTGCCCGGCCTCCAGGTCGGCCTCGGCCTGAAGTGGATCTACAGCCGCCTCTACGAGGAGAACGCCAAGGGCTTCCTCGTCGACTGCGGCCTGCGCCACGAGGCGAAGATCCCCGGTCTCACGCTGGGAGCCGCCCTGCTCCACTTCGGGCCCAAGTTCAAGTACGTGAGCGAGCAGTTCGATGCCCCGCGCACGGTCAAGCTGGGCGCGGCTTGGCTCGCGCCTGCGCATCCGGCCGGCGGCGATCTGCGCTTCGCTTACGACCTGCTGCTGCTCAGCGACAGCGACACCGCGAGCGACGCCGAGCTCGGCGAGAGCAAGTCGCTCAACGCCCGGCACCACTTCGGCGCCGAGTACGATTACCGGGGACTGGCCGCCCTGCGCCTCGGCTACAAGGCCGGCTACGACTCGCAGGGCCTGAGCGCAGGGGCGGGCCTGAGTTGGCACCAGGTGACCTTCGACTACGCATTCATCGCCGTGAGCAACGACCTGGGCAGCGCCCACCGGCTCGGTCTGACCCTGGGCCTCTAGCGCGGCTCGCGCGATGTCCCGGTGGACTCCGGCCCCGGGCGAGGGCGGATCCGGCAGCGCGCGGGGCGGTCGGGATCCTCGACCGGCTCGGCAGGGTAGTGCCGGCCGCCGTCGTCGAGGAGTTGCAGCTCGCCCCCGGCCAGGCGCGCGTAGCTGAAGCGGCGCAGCCAGTCCCCGAGACAGAGGAGATCCCAGCCCCGGTAGCGCCAGTGGAAGCCCAGGTGCAGGTGTCCGAAGACGAGGCCGTCGATGCTCTCGTCCCC
>VGXI01000205.1 GCA_016873475.1 bacterium
GCCTCGCTCACCTCGGCGAGAGTGGCCTTGAAGCTCTCGACGAGGTGGTGCGGCAGTTTGCGCACGAAGCCGACGGTGTCGGTGACGAGCACGGGCTCGGAGCCGTCGAGATCCAGGCGGCGCGTCGTCGAGTCCAGCGTGGCGAAGAGGGCGTCGGCCACGAAGGCGTCGGCGCCGGTGAGCGCGTTGAGCAGGCTGCTCTTGCCGACGTTCGTGTAGCCCACCAGCGCCACGCCGAAGCCCCGCCGGCGCCGCTGGCGCGCCTTCGTCTCGCTCGTGCGGGCCACCTTCTCCAGCTCGCGCTTGAGCTGGATGACGCGGTCGCCCAGGCGGCGGCGGTCCACCTCGAGCTGCGTCTCGCCCGGGCCGCGCGTGCCGATGCCGCCTTCCTGCCGCGAGAGGTGCTCCCACATGCGGCGCAGGCGCGGCCGCAGGTACTCGAGCTGGGCCAGCTCGACCTGCAGGCGCGCCTGCCGCGTGCGCGCGCGGCGGGCGAAGATGTCCAGGATCAGCTCCGTGCGGTCGCAGACGTTGGTCTCCGTGCGCTTCTCGAGGTTGCGCGCCTGCACGGGGCTCAGCTCGCTGTCGAAGATGATCAGGTTGGCCTCGCGCTCCTTGCAGAGCGCGGCCAGCTCCTCCACCTTGCCGCGACCGATGTAGGTGGAGACGTCCGGCGCGTCGCGCTCCTGCACGAGCGCGTGCAGCACGCGGGCACCGGCGGCACGACCAAGCTGGGCCAGCTCGAGGAGGTTCTCCTCCTCTTCATCGCGGTCGTCGCCGGGGAGCACGGTGCCCACGAGCACGGCGCGCTCCTGGGGCACGGCCTTGTGCGGGTAGAAGAAGCGGTCCTCGGCCATTGCTCGGCTACGCCTTGCCGCGCAGCGGCACCTCGAGCACGCAGGGGTAGTCGGTCAGGTTCTCGAGGTTGCCCTCGCGCACCACCGCCACGTCCTCGATGCGGATGCCGAGCTTCTTGGCCGGGTAGTAGACCCCCGGCTCGATGGTGATCACCATGCCGGGCGCGAGCGGCGCCTTGCCGCCGCGCACGAAGGGATCCTCGTGCACCTCGAGCCCGAGCCCGTGGCCGAGCCCGTGGCAGAAGCCCACCTGCGTACCGGGGTGCGTGTCGAGGTTCTCGTAGCCCTTCTCGCTGAGGAAGTGCGCCACGCGGTCGTGCAGGCCCTTGAAGCTGAGGCCGGGCGTGTAGGCCTCGAAGCCGAGCACCGCAGCCTGGCGGACGTCCTCGTAGGCCTTCTTCTGCGCGGCGGTCGCCTTGCCGGGCACGAAGGTGCGCGTCATGTCGAAGTAGAAGCCCGTGGCGATGTCCTTGGGGAAGATGTCGCAGACGATGGGCAGGCCGGTCTTCACCGTTCGCGTGTCCGTGCCCGCGTTGTGCGGCACGCCGCCCTCTTCGCCCTGCGCCACGATGCTGCCGTGGATGTTCGTGAGCCCGTGGGCGGCCATCGCCTGGTCCGCCGCCGACTTCAGCATGCCGATGGTGAGCGGCAGGCCCTTGGCGGTGTGGAGCGTCGTGCCGCTGGCGTGGCAGGCGGCGAGCGCGCGGCGGATGGCCTCGAAGCCCGCGCAGGTGCCGACGCCGGCCGCGCGCATGGCCTCGATCTCGAGCTCGGTCTTGATCGCGCGGGCCTGGGCGATCACCGGCGCCTTCTCGACGACCAGCGTGCAGCCCACGGCCGCGAAGGCGCGGCGCGCGCGCGGCAGCCAGGCGCCGGCGCTCTCCAGGCCCGCGGCGCCGTAGAGGGCGAGGCGGCCCTTGGCGTTCACTTTCTGGAGCGCCCAGGCGAGCCAGGCGAGCTGCGCGTCGCCGGGTTTCTTGTGCTGCTTGGCCAGCTCCTGTGCGGGCGTGGTCGAGCGGGCGATCCACTTCAGGCCGGTCTTCGCCGCGCAATCGCGCTCCATGTCGCCCACAATGAGCAGGCGCTCGCCGCCGCGCTTCCAGACCAGGGTGGCGGCCTCGAGCTTCTGGCCGCCGACCAGGTACCAGAAGGCCGGGCTCACGTCCGTGTTGCCGGTGAGCAGCAGCACGTCGAGCTTGGCCTTTTCCATCAAGGCGTCGAGGCGGGCGGGCAGGGTCCTATCGGCGGGCATGGGCGTCCTCGCTTGCGGTGGGCGCGCGGGTATCGGCGCGCTGCGGGAGTATGCGACGCTGGCGGGAAAAACAGCAAGGGCGGCGCGCTGACGGCGCCGCCCCTTTTCTGCTCACCCGGCCCGATCCTGGTTCGGCGGACGCCGCCTGGGATCGAGATGGCCGCGCTCGGCGGCCGTTGTGCGGTTACAAGCTGCGCTCCATGTGGGCGATCGCCCGGTCATGGATGGCCTGGGCCTCAGTATACAACAGGTGGGCTCGCCGATGCCAGTCCCCGGCAAGCGTCTTGTCGCTGAGCCCCTTGAGATTGATGCGGACGTTGAAACAGGCCCCGCGCACGCAGGCGAGGCCGAGCAGGGCGCCCACGCCGGCGTCGCTGGCGCTGTTCGCGTTGCCGACCTCGGCCACGCGCTCGCAGTGGCGGAGCGCGGCCAGGCCCAGCTCCATCACCGCGAAGGGCACCGCGGTGGCCGCCTGCGTGGCCGTCTGGATCGCCGCCTCGCGCGCGGCGGCCTCGGCCTCGCTGCCCTTGGGCAGCTTGAAGGCGGCCATCACCTGGCCGAAGGCCTCGGTGTCCTCGTCGACCTTGGCTTCGAGCTTGGCGCGCAGGGCGTCGGCTTCCTTGCAGAGGTCGGCCATCTCGCCCTCGACGGCGGCGTAGGACTTCCCCCGCGTGAGGCGCGCCACCATCGCGGCGAGCGCCGCGGCCAGCGCGCCGCAGAGCGCGGCCGTGCTGCCGCCCCCGGGGGCGGGCGAGCTGGAGGCCAGCACCTCGGTGAACTCGGCCACGCCGAGCGCCATCAGCGGGCCGGGCGGCACGGGCGGCAGCGCCTTGGGCGAGACCGTGCCGCGCTCGAGCATCACCTCGATCACCTTCTCCTCGAGCTTGAAGGGATAGAGCTGGCTCAGGCCGAGGGCCTCGGCGGCCAGCTCCATCTGCTCCCACTCGCCGGCGGGCAGGCGCACGCAGTGCTGGCCGCAGTGGGCGCGGGCGGCGTCCAGCATGGCCTGCTTGGGCACGACGCCCACGATCTCGCTGCCCGTGACGGCCAGCCCGCCGCCGCGCAGCTCGGATTGGCGCTTCACCTCGGCGAAGGCCTGGTACAGCCCGACGCGCGTGTAGTCGAGCAGGTTCATGCTCACCTGGGCGGTGGCCGCGTCGTACATCATGCCCGCGGCCTGCGTGGTGGGCAGGGTGCCGGGCTCGTTCACGGCCTGGCCGCGCGCGTCGCGGACGATCTCGCCCGCCTCGTCGCGCTTGGCCCGGCCGCTCTCGCGGATGTCCAGCGCGATGCCGTTGGCCTTGGCCTTCACCGCCGTGTTCAGGTTGATGTTGTAGGCGATCAGGAACTGCCGCGCGCCGGTCACCATGACGCCGCTGGCCGGCACGAAGACCTGCGGCCCGTAGTCGGGCTTGAAGTCGGGCGACTTCAGCTTGGCGGCGAGGGCCTCGTACTCGCCCTTGCGGATGTCCGGCAGCGCCACGCGCTCGGGCCGCTGCGCGCTCTTCGCGTAGAGGTAGACGGGGATGCCCAGCTCCTCCCCCACGCGCCGGCCGAGCCGATGCGACAGCTCGATGCACTGCTCCCAGCTCGCCTCGCGCACGGGGATGAAGGGCACCACGTCGGCCGCGCCCTGCCGCGGGTGCTCGCCCGTGTGCCGCGTCATGTCGATGAGGGCGAGGCCCGTCTTCACGCAGTTGAAGGCCGCGGCGAGCACGGCCTCGGGGTCGCCGACGAAGGTGTAGACCGTGCGGTTGAAGTCGGGGCCGGCGTCCACGTCGAGCAGGGTGGCGCCCGCGGTGTCGCGGATCGACTGCGCGATGGCCTGGATGATGCCGCGATTGCGGCCCTCGCTGAAGTTGGGCACGCACTCGATGATGGTGGCCATGCAGTTCCTCCTCACGGCGTCCGGGCCGGCGGCGCCGGCAGGCACGAAGGGCTGCAGGATAGTCCAGGGCGGGCGCCCGATCAAGGCGCGGCGGGGCCCTCGCCGGCCGCCCGCGCGCGCGGCTCGCGCTCGTCGAGCACGGCCCCCGGCGCGATGTCGGCGAGCAGTCCGGTCATCACCCAGCGGATCGACTGCTTGCTCTCGAGCAGGTTCTCGCCCCAGTTCCAGGTGGGATGCGTGAGCGGCAGCGTGGCCCACACGACGGCCACCGAGTCGCCGCACAGGCGCACGAACTCCAGCACGCTGGTCACGCTGACGACGCCGTCGTTGGGGTAGGGCTCGGTCACCGCGCCACCGCTGCCGTCCTTGAAGCGGTCGCCGGCCAGCACATACCACTTCACCCGCGGGTCGGGCGGGTTGGCCGCATTGAAGGCGGCGATGCCCGCCGGCGTGCACCAGCCGCCGGGGTTCAGCGCGCCGAGCATGTTCACGCCGCCGGAGGGCGTGCCGAGCAGGAAGACCTGCCGCACGGCGCCCGGGTGCGCGGTCACGAAGCGCCGCGCCAGGAGCCCGCCCATGCTGTGCGCCACGAGGTGCAGGTTCTCGTAGGGGATCGCCTGCGCCGCCAGCCAGGCCTCCAGCGCCGCGAGCGGGCCTTCCGGGCCCGCCTCCTCCGTGGCGCCCATCAGGCCCGGCAGGCCGGTGACGATGTAGGCCTCGCAGTTGGCCGGCAGGAAGCGCAGGGCCGCGAGCCAGAAGCGGTCCCAGAACCAGGTCTCGCCGCGATAGCCGTGGATGAAGAGCACGCGGTGGGTCGGACCCGCCGGCGGCGGCGCCGCCCCCGGGGGCGGCAGCTCGCGGCGGGGCGCGCAGGTCGCCAGCCCCAGCGCGAGCGCGGCCAGGGCGAGCGCCGCGAGCAGGCTTGCCGCCGGCCCTCTGCGCGGTCCATATTGCCGGGGATTCGGGAGCGCCGCCATGACCCACCTCGCCCGTCGCGCCGTGTTCGTCCTCACCCTGCTCGCGGCCGCGGGCTGCGGAGAGGATACTCCCGTCACGCCGGACCCGCCAGCGCTGCCCCTGCCCACCTACTACATCATCGAGAACCGCGTGGACGGCGACCTCATCGGCTGGTCGAGCGTGACGACGCGCTACAGCGAGGCCGTCTGGCGCGGCGAGACCTATCGGCCCGAGCACCATCCCTGGTTCGGCAAGCGCGAGACGGTGCTCGCCGCCGGCCGGCTCGACTGGACGCAGGGCCCCGAGGCCGGCCCGCCGCGCGCGGGGCGCATCGCCCTGGACGGCACG
>VGXI01000206.1 GCA_016873475.1 bacterium
GAAGGCCGCGCGCAGGCGCCCCTCCGCGAGCAGCGGCTGGAAGCGCTCCTCGTTGCGGCGCTTGATCCGGAAGAGCTTCTCCTTGCGATAGGCGAGCGTCACCGCCGTGTGCTCCTGGAGGGCCAGACCCATCGCCGCTTCGATGGCGCTGTCGCCGCCCCCGACGACGAGCAGCTTCTCCCCCGCGAAGGACGCGGCATCGAGCAGCTTGTAGAAGACCTTCGCGCTCTCCTCGCCCGGCACCCCCAGCTTGCGCGGCGTGCCGCGGCGGCCGATCGCCAGGAGCACGCGCTCGGCATCCCAGTGCTGTGCGCCGGCCTTCACGCGGTAGCCGCCTGCCGGCAGGGGCGCGAGGCCGTCCACGGCGTGGCCGATGGCGAGCGGCAGCGCGAAGCGCGCAATGATCTCGCGCCAGATGGCGAGCAGCTCCTCCTTCGTGTACTCCTCGCGATCGAGCGCGCCGTAGAGCGGGATCGGCACCGGTTGCGTCAACACTAGCTTCTTGCGCGGGTACTGCAGGATCGTGCCGCCCGCCGCCTCCCGCTCGACAACGAGGCTGCGCAGGCCGGCCTCCTTGGCCGCGAGCGCGGCCGCGAGGCCGGCCGGCCCCGCCCCCACGATGAGCAGATCGAGACGATCCCCCGCCGCGCGCGGCTGGGCAGCGATGTGCCGCACGGCCTGCACGCCTTGCACAACGGCGTTGCGGATCAGCGCGTAGCCGCTCAGCTCGCCGGCCACGTAGACGCCCGGCAGGTTGGTCTCCAGGTGCTCGTCATGCTGCGGGATGTCGTCGCGCGCGCCGAGGTCGCCGAGGCCGACCTGGATCCCCTCGACGGGACAGGCCACGGCGCAGAGCCCGTGCCCCACGCACTTGAGCCCGTTGATGATCACCGCCATGCCACCCAACAGGCCCAGCACTTCACCCTCGGGGCAGGCCGCTACGCAGGCGCCGCAGCCGATGCAGCGCAGGTCGTCCACCTGCGGGTGCTGAGCGATGGCGCGGTCCGCGCCGAGGGCGACGGCCTCCGCGCGCCGCGCCGCCATCTCGCGCTCGCGCTTGCGGAAGGCGAGCGCGTAGGGCACGACGATCGCCAGCACGAGCAGCAGGGTGCCGCCCCAGATGAACAGGCCTTCCATGCTAGAAGCGCCGTCCCAGCTCGGCGCCCAGGTGCCGGCCGCGCTGATCGTCGCCACTGTCGGCCTCGATCGCGAGGGCCAGCCAGCTGCGGGCGGGCAGCGCCAGGCGCAGGTCGGCGCGGAGCCAGTGGTTGCGTCGGGCCTCCAGATCCTGCGGCGTGTAGAGGTAGGCGCCGCCGGCCAGACCCAGCTCGTGCCCGGCCGGGAAGCGCCGTCGCAGCTCCGCACTCGGGTGGAGACCGCTGGCCGCCTCGCCATCGAAGCCGTTCACGCGCAGGTCCAGGTGCAGCGAGCGCAGGGCCGGCGGATCGATGCCAAGATCCAGGCCCCAGCTCGTCGTACCCTGCGCATCGCCCCTGCGCTCGCGCCAACCGCCCCGCGCTCCAAGGCGAAGGCTGCTCAGCCCCGCTGGACGCCAGGACAGGTTCAGGCTGCTGCCACTGGAGCGCGCATCCTGGAAGAGGCTGTCGGGCAGGGAGCGCTGCTCGCCGTCCAGGATCGTCGTGCGGCGGTCGACGCGCAGGCCGAGGCCGAAGTCCGCGCGCGGTCTCCAGTCGGCGCCGGCGTTGAGCGCGCTGAGCTGCAGGGCATCGGCCGCGCGCTCGCGGCGCCAGTCGCGATTCCAGTCCAGCTCGACGCGCTCGCGCAGGGTCCAGGCGCCACGCTGCCAGGAGCTGCCCGCGAGCAGGTAGTCCCGGCTGCTCGCCCCATCCAGGCGCTCGCTCACCGCCTCCAGCGACCACTGGGCGGCGCTCAGCCGTTGGCGGAGGTAGAGGCCGCCGCGATCGCCGCGATCGGCAATCCCCTCGGCGGACCAGTCGGGCATGGCGCCATAGTAGGCGCCCAGTTCCGTTTCGCCCAGGCGCAGCCCGATGAGGACGCCATCGAGCGCACCGGCTGCGGACTGGCGGCCGCCGCCCAGTCGCCCACCGGCCAGGTGCCAGCGCCCTCGACCCGCACCGAGCTCGATCGCGGCGGTGTAGAGTCGCAAGCGCTGCTCGCTGCTCGCCGCCGCGGTGGCGTTCTCGCTGCGCTGCAGCGTGCGCTGGCGCAGGCGCAGTTCGACTCTCAGGTCACGGCCGGCGAGGTTCTCGCCCCGCAGGCCGAGCTGCGCACTGAGACGATCGTAGTCGCGGGCCGCGGCGCCGTCGTCGCGGAAGCCCTCCCAGCCCAGACTGAGGCTGCCACCGAAACGGCCGCGCAGAGCGAGGTCTGGGGGCCTGGTTCGCCGCATCCCCTCGGCGCTGCGGCTGCGCGCCGGCGCCGCGGGGCTCGCCGGCACTGGCGCGAGCGCCGTCACCCGCATGGGCCCGCGCACGCGATCGCCGGCGGCGAGCGCGACGCGCGCTTCGAGGACGCGGCAGGCGGCCGAGTGCTCGGCGAGGTGCAGGAGGAGCAGCCGCGCCACGGCCCTGCCCTCGCGGAGCACCTGCAGGGTGTCCCCCTCGGCGAAACCGGCCGCGCTGCCGGCGTCGAGATAGACCTGCTCGGCCGAGAGGTAGCGAATGCGCGCCTCGGGTGCCCCGGCCTCGCTCCGGGCCGCCGCGCTGAGCAGCACCAGCAGAAGCAATACGCCGCGCATCACTCGCTGCCATCCGGGTGGCAGGTGAAGCAGGCGTTGCTCTCGTAGACGTAGTCGTTGACGTCGTTGTGGTGATCGTCCGTGTTGTTCTGGTTGTGCTCGTGGCAGAAGATGCACTCGAAGATCGCGTAGTTCGTGGGCTGGACGTGGCAGTCGGCACAGGTATCCCATTTGCCTCGGTGCTTGCCCGAGTAGATCGGGAAGAGCTGATCGTGATCCCAGGTCGAAGGCGACCAGGCCTGCGTGGAGTGGCAAGTCAGGCAACCGGTGCCGAAGCCGCTCGTCACATGGTTCGGCTCCGTCGTCCCCTCGAAGTCGGCCTGGTGGCAGGCGTAGCAGTCGGTGGGCGTGCCCGAATAGCCGCCGCCGTGGCAGTCCAGGCAGCTCGCGCTCGTGTGCGCGCCCGTGAGCGGGAAGGCCGTGTTCGCGTGATTGAAGGTCGCCGGCGACCAGGCCTGCGTGGAGTGGCAGGACTGGCACTCGGTGCTGAAGCCGGCGGCCGCATGGCCGGGATCGTCCGTGCTGTCATAGTCCGACTGGTGACAACCGATGCAGCTCGTCGGCTGGCCCCCGAAACCACTCTGGTGGCAGGTCAGGCAGTCCAGGCGCGCATGGGCGCCGCTCAGCGGGAAGAAGTCGCCGTGGGCGAAGTTGCTGTCGCCCCAGCCGGGCGCCACCGAGGAATGGCAGCCAAGGCAGTCCGTGGACATCCCCGCGGCGGCGTGGTCGGGCGCCGTCGTGGCCGCGTAGTCTGCGGCGTGGCAGGCGTAGCAGTCGCTGGGCGTGCCCGCGAACTCCTCGCCCTTGGCGCCGACGTGGCAGGCCTCGCAGTCCACCTGGGCGTGCACGCCGAGCAGCGGGAAGCCGCGCGCGGCATGCAGGGCCAGGGCGCCCCCGGTGGGCTCCCAATCCTGGGGCGTGTGACAGCCCGCGCAGTCGAAGCCGAGTTCGCCGGCGTGGATGTCGAGATGGCAATCCGCGCAGGCCGAGGCCACGCGGCCGAAGCGCAGGTCGGCGTGGCAACCGTCGCAGTTGGCCTCGGCATGGGCCCCGACGAGCGCGTAGCCCGTGCTGTCGTGCTCGAAGCCGCGACCGGCGACGAAGCGCCAGCTCTCCGTGGCGTGGCACTGCGTGCAGTCCGCCTTCAGCGGACCGTGCGGGCTCTGCACGCCGCGAGCAGCGGGCTCGACCTGCCCCAGCGGCCCCTCGCTGGCGCCGAGCAGGGCGAGGACGGGCAGCGGCAGCAGCAGCCAAGGCAGGACGCGGCGGATGTCCGCGCGTTTGCGGATCACGGCCGACCTCCTTGTGTGGATTGGGTGGTAACGAGGTCCGGGTGACAGCCCTTGCAGTCCGTGGGCAGCGGCTTGTAGCGCAGCGTCACGGGCTGCCCCGCAACCGCCGGCAGTGGCGGATGGCAGACCGTGCAAGCCAGCGGCGCGTGGGCCCCGTCGAGGGCGAAGCGGGCGCCGCGATCGTGCTCGAAGCGGGCGGCGAACCAGTCGCGGCTGTCGTGACAGCGCTCGCAGCGCGTGGCGGTCTCGCCGGCCAGCACGAACTGCCCCTGGTGCACGTCGGCGTGGCAGGCCGCGCAGTCCTTGCCTAGACCGGCGAAGCGCAGCACCCCTGCCGGCTGCTCCGCGATGGGCGCGTGGCAAGCGCGGCAGGCGAGCGCGGCGTGCCGCTCGGCGAGCGGGAAGGCCGTCTGCGCGTGATCCCAGGCCACGGCGCGCCAGCTCGTCACCTGGTGGCAGGCCTCGCAGCGGCGCGCCTCGCCGGCGAGCGCCATGGCCTTGCCGTGCGGATCGGCGTGGCAGGTGACGCAGCGCATGTCCTGGAAGCGGAAGCGCCCCGCAGCGAAAGCCGCCGTCGGCGCATGGCAATCCCGACAAGCCACGGCCAGGTGCGCCCCAGCCAGTGGGTAGCGACACTGCGCGTGCTGGGCGAGGCCGAAGGTCGCCGGCACGAAGCCCTTGATGCCGGCGTCGTGGCAGTCGCTGCAGTCCCGGAGCTTGCCGGCCAGCTTGAACTGGCCGTCGTGCTTGTCCGCGTGGCAATCGACGCAGCGATCGTGAGCGAGCGGCGTGCGCGGCGCGCCCGGCTTGTGGCAGGCGGCGCATTCGACGGCCGCGTGCTTGCCGCGCAGGGGATAGCGCGTGCGCTCGTGGTCGAAGCGCGCGCTCGCGCCCTCTCGCCAGCCGATCTCCGTATGGCAGCTCGCACAGGCCTCCTTGAAGCGGCCCGCGTGCGGATCGCGGTGACAATCGCGGCAGTCGGCGAAGGCGACCCCCTTGAAGGCGATCTGCAGGTCGCGCGTTGCCGCGGCCCCGCTGCGCGGATGGCACTTCTCGCAGGCCAGCTCGGCGTGGCGACCGCGCAGCAGATAGCGCGTCGCCGCGTGATCGAAGCCGCCGGCCGGCCGCCAGGCATCCTCACTGTGGCAGCGTAGACACTGCGCGCCCAGTTCACCGCGATGGGGGG
>VGXI01000207.1 GCA_016873475.1 bacterium
CCCCCGATGTTGAGGTGGTAGATCTTGGTGCCCGCGGCCTTCGCACGATCGGCGTAAGGGACGAGGCGGCGGATCGGGCTCGCGGGGACGGCAAGGCCGCGGCGGGAGAGGCCGGGCTGCGTCTTCATCGCCATGCTGCACCTCCGATGCGGGACGATGGCAGGGTAATCTCGGAGCGGCATCTCCACAAGGACCGCGGAGCGACGCTTGCGGTGGGTTCTGCCGCGGGACCTGACAGCCCGGTGACTGAGCGTCTGAAGCCGGCCCATGTGGCAGTTTTTCTGTGCGTCACGATGGCAGTGGTTCCTGTTCGGCGCTCGCGAGTGTACACGTGTACAATCTCCAAGTCCTACTCGATTAGTCACTTCGGGAGTTGGTCGCGCTTTGGCAGGCCGGTTGCTGTAGCCCGGCCGAGCATGTGAACCCCCCAACCCCCGAGCCCGCAGGCTCGAGCCGAATCAGGAGGAGCCGAGATGACTCTCATCAAGTGGAAGCCCCAGTACGCCGCCATGAACGACATCGACCGTCTGTGGAGCGAGTTCTTGAGTGCCCCCGTGGGCTGCGCCACCTGTGAGCCCGAAGCCCAGGTGCACTGGAGCCCGCGCGTCGACATCGTCGAGACGGACAAGCAGTACGAGATCCACGTCGAGCTGCCCGGTCTCGAGAAGAGCGATCTCAGCCTCAAGGTGGAGGACGGCCTGCTCGTTCTGAGCGGTGAGCGCAAGAGCGTCGCCGAGGAGAAGGAGCGCCGCTTCCGCCGGGTGGAGCGCCTCTACGGCCGCTTCGAGCGCAGCTTCCGGCTGCCGAAGGAGGCCGACGCGGAGAAGATCGAGGCCGAGTTCAAGAACGGCCTTCTGATGATCAGCATCGCCAAGGCCGCGCAGGTGGCCGGCCGCGAGATCCAGGTCCGCTAGTCATACCCCCCTCAAGCGGGGCCTCCCGCGCCGTGGCCTGGCCCGGCGTGAGAGGCCCCGCGCCTCTTTGGGCCTCGCCCGCGCGGCGGCCCCGGCGGGGCTTGCCTTCCCGGGGGCCTTCCGCTACATTGGCATCCGCTTTCGGGGCCGCTAGCTCAGCTGGTAGAGCGCTGCGTTCGCAATGCAGAGGTCAGGAGTTCGATCCTCCTGCGGTCCACCATCGGGCGGTTAGCTCAGCTGGGAGAGCGCATGCTTCACACGCATGAGGTCACTGGTTCGATCCCAGTATCGCCCACCGAGTAAGCCCGGTCGCAGCACGAGTTGCGGCCGGGCTTCGCGTTGATGCCGGGCTTCGCGTTGATGGTAGAACGCGCAGTCGGGCTCGGCGCCTGGCCAGAGACCGCAGGCCACGCCGGGGCCCCTCAGCGCAAGCGGACGACGCGCTCCACCAGGGCGGGGCCGCTGGCAGTCTCCGCGCGCAGCAGGTAGATCCCAGCGCTCAGTCGCCGCCCCTGCGCGTCCCGACCGTCCCAGCGCAGCCCGCCTTCCTTCGCCGATCCCAGGTCCCGGATGCAGCGGCCGCGAAGGTCGTAGATCCGCACGCGGCTGCCGGCGGCCGCCGGCCCGGCCAGGGCGATCCTCAGTTCCGTCTCGAAGGGATTCGGCCATGCCGACAGGCATGACCCCGACCCGGCGCCCGGCGCCGCGGTTCCCGTGTTCTCCGCCTCGAGCGCGAACTCCTCCAGCACAGGCGCCAGGCGTTCGTCGGCCGTTTCCAGCTGCGCCTGGTACTGGAACCAGTGCTGACCGCAGTGCGAGGGCGAGATTGGCGTCTGCGACTCCTCGTACCAGCTCGCCGCAGTGCCATCCGGGCCGAGGAAGGCTGCCGCGGCCAGCTCCGCCTCGCTCGCCGCCGAGCGCAACTGGAAGCGGACCTTCGTTCCCGGCGGCTCCAGCGCCGTGAACTGCAGCGTGCCCGCGCAGATCGGCGCCGGGAAGGCGTAGGGCTCCGAGACCAGCGTGCCGCACGCGACTGCCGGCGTCACGTAGACCTCGGCGTCGAGCAAGGTCCCCGCGTAGAGGCGGCCGTGCAGGACGGCGAGGTCCTCGATCTCGCGCCCGGCCGCCGGCTGCATGACGGAGAAGGACCAGGTGCCGGCCTCGGGATTGCTGCTGGAGACGAGTCCCTCGTAACCGCCGATGTAGAGCCGGCCCGCGTAGACCTCCATGGCCCGGCAGGAGTAGTTGCTCGACCGGACGCCGGTGGGCAGGACCCGATCGATCCAGGTCCGACCGTCGTAGAAGTCCACGATGGTCCGCGTCAGGCAGGCCAGCTTGCCATTCCACTCCACGAAGGCGCAGAAGCAGTCGTCGCCCGGCGCCGGGATGGTGTGGGCGATGATCTCCGCGCCCGTCAGCTCGTAGACCACCTTGCCCTCCGGCGGCTCGAAGTCGCTGTTGACGAAGAGCGACCCGTTCCAGACGCCGAGGCCGTAGAGCCGGCGGAAGTAGATGCCGGGCGGATGCGGATGGATGACGATCTCCTCCGACCAGGTTTCTCCCATGTCGCCAGAGGAGTAGAGAATGCCAGGGTAGTCGGGCGGGTTGTGGCAGCCCGTGGTCACCCAGAGCTTGCCCTGCCATCTCTCGATGTCGAAGACGTGGGCAGCGATCGGGACCGTGGACTTGATCGTCCAGCCGTCGCCTTGATTGTAGTAGATGTTCCCGATGAAGACGTCGCCCAGGGCATCCGTGCCGGGTGAGAAGAAAATTCCCTCGCGCACCTTGAGGACGTTGATGCCCTCCTCGGCGACGGGGATGTCCACGTACGCGCTGTCGGCGCCGTAATCGTAGATCATGATGTCCGCGTAGTAGTCGTGATTGGGGAAGTCGCAGACGCCGAGATAGAGCCGGCCTTGAAAGGCCTCCATGGCCCAGACGCCGTTCCAGTCGGAGGCATCGAAGGCCAAGACCAGGCGATCGGGATCGTTGACGAGGACCAGCTCGCCGGCCTGGATATCGGGATTCACGCCCGCTGCGCTCTCGTAGGCGCCCCCGGTCCAGTCGCTCTGGGTCCAGAGCCAGGAAGCCGCGCCGGGCGCGGCGTGCAGCGCGGCGCCGATACCCAACACGATCGCGAGGACGCGACGGGAGATCGCGCTCACGAGAGCCTCCTCTGCCAAACCCCACCGCACCGCATCGCCTGTGGTTCGCGGGATCGGAGCGATGCTCCATGGCGGACGGTTCGATTATACCAGCCCCTGCCTGAGCGCGGAAGTCGACCCTGGCGCAGGGCAACCCTGCCGGGTATCCTTGGGCGTGAACGGGCCGCCGCGCTGCGCCTCGTTGCGCGCGCGAGGCGCGGGGCCGTCGAGCTCTACTTGACGCTACCGGCAGCCGGCGTTGCCCGCCTTGGTGTCTATGATCCGACCGGGCGGCGCGTGGCGGTCCTGCGCGAGACGTTCGCCACGGCGGGCGCGAGCGGCCTGCGCTGGGATGGTAGGGACGCCAGCGGCCGTGCAGTGGCGTCCGGCCTCTACCTGTTCAGGCTCGAGAGAGGCGGCCGGGCAGTCGCCGCACGAGGACTCCTGATCCGCTGAAGGCTCGGTGGCCGCTCAGGGACTTCAGCCTCCGCTTCGCAAGGCCGCCTTCGGGGTTCGATCGGCACGAAACAGCCCCCAGTGCTTCTCCACCTCGGCGGGGTCTGTGCCGCCCTTCCAGTTCTCGTCGAAGGCCTCGAAGGTGAAGAGCGCCACTCGCTCGCGCTCCGCCCAGGCGCAGGCAGCGGCGTAGAAGCTGGCCTGCTCCGCCTCGCCGGGGCGGCCCTTGATCAGGCGCGCCTGCTCGCCGCTCGCGGCCACCGCCGTGGCCCAGCCCGTCTCGCCGACCACGAGCGGCCGGCTCGGATGCGCCGCCGCCACGGCCGCGAGCTGCGTGCGCAGCCAGGGCAGGGCCGCGTCGAGGGTCTGGCCGTTCCACATCGGGTGCGCGTGGACGGTCAGGAAGTCGAGCTCGCGCGCGAGCGCCCGGCTGGCCGGCTCGAGCCAGTACTGGTAGTCGTCGGCTGCGGTCACGGGCACCGCCACTGCGGCGCGCACGCGGCGCACCTGGGCGATGAGCAACTCGATCGGGCAGGGATGCGGCGACCAGGAGACCTGCGTCTCGTTGCCCACGCAGATGGCAGCGACAATGTCCGGGTAGGCCGCCGCCAGCGCGACCGCCGCGACGAACTCGCGCTCGTTGGCGGCGGCCGCCTCCGCATCGCGCTCAATCCCGCCGGCCGCCCCCGGCCGCTCCTCCGGCGCGACCCAGACACCGAGCAGCACCTTGATGTCGAAGCCCTCGGTGCGGATCCCCTCGAGCAGCTCGCGCCCGAACTCACTGGCCCCGTAAGTGCGCAGGAGGCGCCAATGCGGCCGCATCAGCCGCAGGTCCTCGCGGATCTCGGCCGCACTCGGCGTCGGGCCGCCGGGCCGCTGTCCGTCGCGGTGCGGGCCGTAGCAGATTCCGGCGCCGCTCCAGCGCTCGGTACGGTCCGGCAGGAAGGGACGCAATGCGCCGCTGGGCTCGGCGCCCGGCGGCGCTGAGCGCCGGGAGCCGCCGCAAGCGGCCAGGGAGAGCAGGAGCAGGGACAGGCCGACGCGCGCCGGGATCGAGGTCGGCAGAGGCATAGTGCTAACGCTCCCGCGCTGGGCTGTCGCGCGCGTCGCTGTCAGGTCCACGATCGCGAGCGGCGCCTGAGGAGTGAAAGGCGTGTTTGTTTGCATTCCGCACAAAGTCTGAGCGCGAACAGCTGGCGAAGGGCTCTCTTGCACATCCCTCTGGGCTGCGATCGCCACTTGCGCCAGGGGCATCGGCAAACGGCTGGCGTCGCTGCTGCGGCCCAGCAGTCCGCTCGTGCTCAATCCGTCGTTTCCTTGAAACTGCTGATATCAAACGAGATACGAAGGAGAGCCAGGCTGGGACCAAGCGCTGGGCTGGCTGTTTGGGACTTGATTCGGACACCGAACATAGTGTACACTGCTCCTCGTCTGGATGCGATTGAATGCGCATGCCCCGCGGCGATCGGATCCGAGAGTCTCAGCCCAAGCGAAACTCCTCACACGGAAGGAAACCACGATGAACATCAGAGCTAAAGCGTTCTTTGCGATCGCGGCGCTGCTCTGCCTGGCGCCGGCGGCCAGCGCGCTCGCTCCCTACGCGCAGGACTTCGAAGGCCTCGTCCAGAGCGATCCGGACGCGCTGGGCAACGACGGCTGGCTGGTCTTCGGCAACGTCTTTT
>VGXI01000208.1 GCA_016873475.1 bacterium
TTGTCACCGGGGGCCCGATCCTCTGGCTAAGTAGTTCAGAATCATCTCGTTTGCGATTTCTCGAGCGCTGTGCTTAATTGGACGGGCTGCCGGTCTCCCGCCGCCCGGGACGGGGGCGGGGGCGCCGTCCAGGCATCCCCAACGAGGAAGGCCCCATGAACGCGCGCCTGCGTCGCAATCGGATCGTCTCCGCGCTGGGTTCGCTCCAGCTCATGATCGCCCTCACGCTCCTGTTCGCGATCGCGAGCGGCGTCGCCACCTTCATCGAGTCCGCCTCCGGCACGCCGGCCGCGCGGGCCCTCGTCTACGACGCCTTCTGGTTCGAGCTGACGATCGGACTCCTCATCGTCAACCTGATCGCGCTGCTCCTGCTGCGGGCGCCCTACAAGCCCAGCCAGTACGGCTTCTTCCTCGTGCACCTGTCGGTCATCGTCATCCTCGTCAGCGCGGGCATCACCCGCTACTTCGGCTACGAGGGGATGATGCACATCCGCGAGGGGCAGTCCAGCAGCAGCATCCAGTCCAGCCGCGACTACATCCAACTCGGCCGGGACGGCGCCAGCGCGGGTTTCCCCGTCCTGCTCTGGAAGGCCGGAGCGAGCCGGACCAGCGGCAAGCTCGCGCTGGGCGGCGAGCACTACCGGGTGCGGGTGGCCGAGTACTGGCCGCGCTTCGCCGAGGAGCTGGTGCCCGCCGACAGCGGACCGGCCGCCCTCGGCCTCGCCGTCGCCGGCGAGCGCGGCATGGAGCGCCAGCAGTTGCGTCCCGGCGAGAGCCTGCGCGCGGGCGACACCCAGCTCGTCTTCCACGAGGGGCCCCTGCCCCCGGCGGGCGAAGCGGCGCCCCTCGGCGCGATCCGCGCGCGCCTGGGCGACCGGAGCGCGAGCCTGCCCGTGAGCCGCGATCCCGCGCAGAGCGCAACGATCGCCGGCCACCGCCTGCGCATCAGCGAGTTCCACCCCGACTACGCGCGGCGCAACGAGCGGCCCGAGCCCGAGGCGCTCACGAACCCGATGGTGCGCGTCGCGATCACGGGGCCCGACGGCACTCAGGGCGAGCGCGTGCTCTTCGCGTTCTTCCCCGACTTCGGCATGAACCACGCCGGGGGGGAGGCGGCCTTCGCGGAGCTCGCGCTGAGCTACGAGTACGGGCGCAGCGTCGACCTTGCCGTCGAGGGTGGCGCCCTGCGCGCGCGCGCCAGCTTCCCGCTCGAGGTCGTCGACATGGCGAGCGGCGCCGCCGATCACGTCCTGCCGGCGGGCGAGGCCTTCACGCCGAGCCTGATGACCCTGCACCGTGCGGGCAGCTTCTCCCTCGTGGCCACGCTCTTTCTGCCGCACGCCCGTCTGGCGCCGGTGCTCAGCGACGACGAGCACGCGCCCGCCGCGGCGCGCCTCGTCGTCGAGGGGCCGGGCGGCGTGAGCGGGGAGGTGGTCGCGATCCGCGGCGAGACCGCCCGCCTCGCGCTGGGCGGGCAGGATCTCAGGCTGGACTTCGGACCCAAGCTGATCGCGGTGCCCTACCGCCTCGAGCTCGACGACTTCCTCCTGGTCACCTACCCCGGCAGCAGCAACCCGGCCAGCTACGAGAGCCACGTCAAGCTCTTCGACGAGGCGGCCGGTATCGACGGCCGGCCCGTGCGCATCTACATGAACCACCCGCTCACCTACCGCGGCTACAAGCACTTCCAGTCCTCCTACGACCAGGACCAGCGCGGCACCGTGCTCTCCGTGAACCACGACCCCGGCAAGTGGCCCACCTACATCGGCTACATGCTGATCGGCCTGGGCTTCCTGCTCATCCTCGGCAAGGGCCTGCTCGCCCGCCTCGACGCCGATCGTCACCTGCCCCGGAAGGAGGAGGCATGATCCGCCGCCGATTCGCGCGCCCGCTCGGCGCCCTCTTGCTCGCGCTGCTTCTCAGCCAGTGGCCGGCGTCCGCTCCCGTCCGCGCGCAGTCCGGCGGCGAAGCCCCGGCTGCCGATCCCCATGCCGGCCACGTCCACACACCGCCGCCGCCGCCGGTGAAGAACTTCCTCAGCCCCGCCGCGCGCGACGCGCTGCGTCGCCTCACGGTGCAGGACTTCCAGGGCCGCATGAAGCCCCTGGACACCCTCAGCCGCGAGATGGTGATGAAGATCACCAAGCGCTCGCACTTCGAGGACTGGGAGCCGCTGGACCTCTACTTGAGCTGGATGCTCGCGCCGCGCTACTGGTTCGACAAGCCGGTGATCAATGTCCGCTACCCGGGTCTCAAGGACCGCCTCGGTGTCGACGCCGCCACCCGCGCGGTCAGCGCGGCGAGCCTGCTCGACGCCTCGGGGCAATACCTGCTGACGAGCGATGTCGAGGAGGCCCTGCGCACGGCCGACCGCGAGCGCAGCAAGCTGCAGCGACAGCTGCTCACCTTCGACGAGCGGGTGAACCTGCTCTTCATGAACTTCCAGCAGAGCACGCTGCGGCTCTACCCGGTGCCCGAGGACGAGAAGCACACCTGGCTCGCCATGGACCGCCTGAGCCAGCAGCTCCGCGGCGATCCGCGCCTGGCGGAGTTCCAGCGCGCCAACCAGGCGCTCTTCGGCGCGCTCGCCGCCGGTGACGACGGCGAGATCCGGGCCGCCGCCGCCATCGTCCGCGGGCTGCAGGACAAGTACGGGGCCGCCGTCGAGGTCAAGGACCAGGCCCTGGTCGCCGAGCTGCTGCTCAACGCGCAGCAGCCCTTCCTGCGCGTCATTCCCTTCTACCTCCTCGCCTGGGCGCTGCTGCTCGCGGCCTACGTGCACAGCCTCGCCCGCCGCGGCGGCGCCGGCTACTCGCTGCGCCAGCCGCTCTACCTGCTCGGCTCGCTGCTCTATTGGCTGACCCTGCTCGTGCATCTGGGCGCCTTCATCCTGCGCTGGGTGGCCTCCGGCCGGGCGCCCCTGTCCAACGGCTACGAGTCGCTGATCTGGATCAGCCTGATGGTGGGCGTCGCCGGCCTCCTCTTCGAGCTGAAGGATCGCCACGCCCTGATCGCCAGCCTGGGCGCCCTGCTGACGGGCGTGGTGCTCGCGGTCGCCCTGCTCTCGACCTTCGATCCGGCGATCGGGCCCCTGGTGCCGGTGCTGGCGAGCTACTGGCTGAACATCCACGTCACGGTCATCACGAGCAGCTACGGCTTCCTCGGACTCTCGGCGCTGATGGCCCTGAGTGTCCTCATCCTCTACCTCTTCAAGGCCCCGGGCCGGCGCACGGTGCAGGAGGCCATCGGGCAGATCCACCACCTGCACTGGTACGTGGTCGTGAGCGGCCTCGGCCTCTTGAGCATCGGCACCCTCCTCGGCGGCGTCTGGGCCAACGAGTCCTGGCGGCGCTATTGGGGTTGGGACGCCAAGGAGACCTGGAGCCTCGTGACGATCCTCGTCTACGCCGCGGTCAGCCACATGCGCTTCATCCCCGCGGTGAAGGGGCCCTGGCCGGTGGCGGCGGCGAGCTTCCTCGGCATCTCCTCGGTGATCATGACCTACTTCGGCGTCAACTACTTCCTGGCCGGCCTGCACTCCTACGCCGCCGGCGATCCGGTGAAGATCCCGAACTGGGTCTACCTGGCGGTCGCGATCGCCTTCGCGCTGATCGCCCTCTCCTGGCTCGCCGACCGGCGCCGCCAGTGGGGGCGGGGAACGCCCGCGTGAGCGGGGCGCTGCGGGTCACGGTGAAGCTCTTCGGCGCCTTCCGCCAGGCGGCGGGCGCCGGCTCCTTGACCCGCAGCCTCGCGCCCGGCAGCACCCTCGAGTCGCTCTGGCTCGATCTCTGCGCCGAGTGGCCGGCGCTCGCGACCCTGAGGGCCGCGCGCCTGGCGGCGATCAACTTCGAACACGCCCGCGCCGATCGCGCGCTGGCCGACGGCGACGAGGTGGCCTTCTTCCCGCCCGTTTCCGGGGGGTAGGCGATGGCGACGCCGCGCTTCCTGATCACTGCGGAGCCGCTCGCGCTCGAGCCGCTGTTAGCCGCGGTGGCCGCCGCGGAGCACGGGGCCGTCGTCGGCTTCCTCGGCGTCGTGCGCGCCGAGGCCGGCCTCGCCGCCCTGGACTACGAAGCCTACGCGCCGATGGCCGAGCGGCAGATGGCGGCCATCGCCGCGGAACTCGGCGCACGCTGGGGTCCGCTCGCCCTGGCCGCGCACCACCGCGTGGGCCGGCTCGCCGTCGGCACGCCCTCGCTGGCCCTGGCCGTCGGCGCGCCCCACCGCGCGGCGGCCTTCGCTGCCGCCGCCGCCTTCGTCGATCGTCTCAAGGAAGTGGTGCCGATCTGGAAGAGCGCCGTCCCCCCAGGCGGCGCGGGGGAGGAGCCGCGATGATGCGCATCCGCGCGGAGAGCGCCACCGCCGTCGAAGAGCAGGCGAACGTCGTCGTCTTCGTCAGCGAGGAGAACGGTCTCGAGGCCGCCGGGCGCCCCCTGGCGCTGGCGGGGCGCATCGCCGCCCTGCGCGAGCGCGGCGACTTCCGCGGCAAGCGCGGCGCGACCTGCCTGCTCTACGAGCCGCGAGGCGCTGGCCAGCCCGACCGCCGCTGGCTCCTGGCCGGCCTGGGCAGCAGCGCCCAGCGCGGTCCGCGCGCCTGGCGCGCCGCCGCCGCCGCGGCCCAGTGCGCCCTCGCCGAGCTGGGCGCCGAGAGCGCGCTGGTCGTGCTGCCGCCGGCGGCGGATCTCGGCGAGCTGGCGGCCGGGCTCCTGCTCTCCGGCTACAAGTACGATCGCTACCTCAAGAACGGCGAGGCGCGCGCCAAGCACCTGAACGAGGCCGTACTGCTGCTCGCGCCGGATGCCGAGCCGGCGGCCGCCGCGGCGGCGCTCGCGCGCGCCGCGCGCCACGCGGAGGGTGTCGCCCTCGCGCGCGAGCTGATGAACGGCCCGGCCAACGCGGTGACGCCGCGCGCGCTCGCCGACGCCGCGCAGGCGATCGCCGCCGCCGCGGGCGGCACCGTCGCCTGCCGCGTGCTCGAGGAGGCCGAGTTGGCAGCCGAGAACTGCCGCGCCATCCTCGCCGTCGGCGCCGGCAGCGCCGAGCCGAGCCGGCTCATCATCCTCGACTACGCGCCGGCCGGCGCGACCCGGACGGTGGTGCTGGTCGGCAAGGGCGTCACCTTCGACTCGGGCGGCATCAGCATCAAACCCGCCGCCGACATGCACGAGATGAAGTGGGACATGGGCCCC
>VGXI01000209.1 GCA_016873475.1 bacterium
GGTTCGGGAGTCCAGGCCAGCCGGCGAGCAGTCGCTCGCCTGGGACGGCCGCGACGATGCCGGCCGCGCGCTGCCCAGCGGCCTGTACGTCGCCCAGCTCGAGGCGGCCGATGCGCGCGCGAGCTGCAAGCTGCTGCTGTTGAAATGAGATCGCTGCAGTCCTTTCGCGCGCGGGCTGCGAAGGTGAAGGGTTCTCCGGCAAGTTCATCGTCGTCCGTTGACCGGAGACGAGCGAGGAGGTGGCTCATGCGAAAGCTTGGCGTCGCGGCTCTCCTGCTCCTGTACGCCATCCCAGGTGTAGCCGCGGAGTGGGATCTCATTGCAGACCTGGAAAGCACAGGCGACGTGATTGCGGCTGTTGCGGATCCCTGGCACGGCCGACTCCTCTTCGGCACCAATTCCGGATACCGGATCTACCTTCCGGCGACGGGGACTTGGTTAGTGCGAGAATTCGAGGCGGAGTACTATGCTGCCGTATTCAGCTTCCTATCCAGCGAGAGCGATTCCTCGGCGCTCCTGACGGGCCGCTACAACTACGGTTTCATGACCGGCTTCATCATGGACAATGCCGGGCTGACCACCGAGGGTCCGATCGTTGCAGGAGACTACTCGCGCGCTGTCAGGGCACTCTGCGAAACGCCCGGTCCCCCAGTAGCGATGCTGGCGTGCGCTGGTGGTACGATCCTCCGATCCTTCAATGGTGGATTGAGTTGGGACAACATCTACTACCTGGGCGCGACAAGCGGCTGGGCCTTGGGTGTCGCCCCTGATGGCGATGTCTTGCTAGGCTTTGGCGTCAGGGGGGATCCGTGGGGGCCGCATGGGCTCCTGCGCAGCGCTGACGCAGGGGAGTCCTGGCAGGAGATCTCGGGCGACATGCCGCTTGCGGCGCATGTCGGCGATGTGGCGATCGATCCTCTCGATTCGCATCATCTCTACATTCGGCAGGGCGGCTCCACGGAACCCGATGATCCTGCTCTAGGCATTTGGGAGACCCTCGATGGTGGGCAACACTGGGAGCAGATCCTCCAGGGGAACACCTTCGACCTCAGCATGCATCCCGACGATGCCGATCTGCTCGTGGCCGCGAAGGAGGGTGGGACCGTTCTCCTTACGCGAAACGGCGGGGACAGCTGGACGGACATCACCGGTTCCTTCCCTTGGCTGGAGGTAGAACGAACCGCTATCTGCCGCGCAGACGAGCGGATCTACGTCGTTGCGTACACCCCCGATGGCCTCTATGGCCTGTGGGCCACCGACCTCTATCCCACGGGGGTGAGTCAGGCGCCGCGCCCGGGGGCAACCCTGGCTGCCTACCCGAATCCCTTCAATCCAGCGACGGCGCTCAAGTTCAGTCTGCCTGAAGCGGCCGCGGTGAGCGTGTTCGTCACGGATGTGCAGGGGCGGCGGGTGCGGAGCCTCGTGGTTCGGGAATCCAGGCCCGCCGGCGAGCAGTCGCTCGCCTGGGACGGCCGCGACGATGCCGGCCGCGCGCTGCCCAGCGGCCTGTACGTTGCCCAGCTCGAGGCCGCCGATGCGCGCGCGAGCTGCAAGCTGCTGCTGTTGAAATAGGCCTTCCGGAGCGTCGGCTGGCCGCGCCGGCGCGCCCCGCGAACTCCGCTTCGCCCCGGAGACGGGCATCTGTTATACTGGATTCCGCTTCTACCCCGTGAGAGGAGGATCCCCGTGCAGCTTCGCGCCACCACCCTCGGGCGCCTCGGCGCCGCTCTGTGCCTGATCGCCACCGTCCTGGCCGGCGTGCCCGCCCTGGCCGAGGAGCACCACGCCCAGGTCCGCTTCTGGCTGGACACGGCCGCGGACCGCGCCTTCATCGAGAGCGAGGCGCCCCACCTCGACATCGTGGCCGGCCGCGCGGGCGTGTTCGTGGACCTGATCGTGCCGCAGTCGGAGCTGCCGAGCCTCGTCGCCCGCGGCAGCCGCGTCGAGGTCCTGCACGCCGACATCGAGACCTTCTACGCGGAGCGCCTGGGCGACCGCGCGGACTACGGCCTCTACCACACCTACGCCGAGTCCGTGGCCTGGATGGACACCCTGCGCACCTTCTACCCGCAGGTGATCAGCGCGCGCTGGTCGCTGGGCGCGGGGCACCTCGGCAACCAGATCTGGTGCGCGCGCATCTCGGACAACCCGGATGTCGACGAGGACGGCGAGGCCGAGGTCCTCTTCGACGGCGCCCACCACGCCCGCGAGATCATGGCTGCCGAGATGCCGATGATGCTCGCCGAGTACCTCTGCGAGCAGTACGCGGCGGGCGACCCCGAGATCGTCGCCCTCGTCAACGCGCGCGAGATCTACATCGTGCCGATCGTCAACCCAGACGGCTTCCTCTACAACGAGCAGACCAACCCGAACGGCGGCGGCATGTGGCGCAAGAACCGCCGCAACAACGGCGGCAGCTACGGCGTCGACAACAACCGCAACTACCCCTACCAGTGGGGTTGCGACTGGGGGAGCAGCGGCAATCCCAGCGACGAGACCTACCGCGGACCCGCCGCGGGCAGCGAGCCCGAGACGCAGGCGATGATGAGCTTCGTCAACGCCCACGAGTTCGTCGTCCGCCAGAGCTACCACACCTACGGCGAGCTGACGCTCTACCCCTGGGGCTACACGACCGCGGACACGCCCGACCACGCCACCTTCCAGGAGATGGCCGCGGCGATGGTGCAGTACAACGGCTACACGCCGGGCCAGCCGGGCGAGGTGCTCTACGACGTCTGCGGCGGCACCTTCGACTGGGACTACGGCGCGAGCGCCCAGCACCTGGCGGTCTACGGCTTCACGAACGAGATGGGCGACGGCAACGACGGCTTCTGGCCCACCAACGCCCGCCGGCAGCCGATCTTCGACGAGAACCTCTGGCCGGCGCTCTACCTGATCGAGACGGCCGGCACCCTGCGCGGCGTCACCTGGACGCACAGCCCCTTGCCCTTCACGGGCGATCCCACGGGCGGCTACCTGGCCGTCGGCGTGCCGCAGGGCTTCGGCGGCGCCGCGATCAATCCGGCGAGCGTGAAGCTCCGCTATCGCGTCGACGGCAGCCTCTTCACTGAGCTGCCGATGACGATCACTGGCCAGCCCGGCCAGTACGGGGCGACGATCCCGAACCAGCCTGAGGGCAGCCGCATCGAGTACTACCTCTACGCCAGCGACGTCGCCGGTAACACGGGCACCAGCCCGCGCAACGCGCCCGCCGCGCTGCACTACTTTGAGGTCGGCACGAGCTTCGCCCATGACATGGAAGCCGCTCGCGGCTGGATCGGCGGCGGCACCGGCGACACGGCGAGCACCGGCCTCTGGGTCCGCGTCGACCCCGTGGGCACGGCCGCCCAGCCCGAGGACGACCACACGCCGACGGGCACCCAGTGCTGGGTGACCGGCCAGCACCTGGCCGGCCAGACGATCGGCTACAACGACGTCGACGGCGGGCTGACCACGCTCTACTCGCCGGTCTACGATCTCACGGGCGCCGAATCGGTGGCCTTCAGCTACTGGCGCTGGTACTCGAACGATCAAGGCAGCGCGCCGGGCGAGGACTACTGGGACGTCTACGTCTCCAACAACGCCGGCGCGAGCTGGACGAGCGTCGAGCACACGAACGTCTCGGCCGCCGCCTGGACGAACCGGAGCTTCGACCTCGCGAGCTTCTTCGCGACGCCCGGCCAGGTGCAGCTCAAGTTCGTGGCCAGCGACGCGGGCAGCGGCTCGATCGTCGAGGGCGCCGTCGACGACTTCGCGATCGCGGGCGTCTTCGACACGACGCCGGTCGAGGAGGCGCCCGGTGCGCTGAGGCTCAGCCTCGCCCGCGCCTTCCCGAACCCCTTCAATCCGAAGACGACCGTGCAGTTCAGCCTGGCCGCGCCCGGCTTCGCGCAGCTGGGCGTCTACGACGCTCAGGGCCGCCTGCTGCGCGTCTTGCTCGCGGCCGAGCTGCCGGCCGGCCCGCAGGCGCTGACCTGGAACGGCACCGACGCCCTCGGCCGGCCCGTGGCCAGCGGGGTCTACTTCATCCGCCTGCAGGCGGGGGGCGCGGAGTTTTCGCAGAAGGTGCTCCTGGCCAAGTAGCACGCGCCCCTTCGACACCAGGCCGCCGTCGGCGCCTCCTCCCGCGCACGAAACAACGTGCGCGTCCGGAGACGCCGCCGCGCGATTTCCCTGGACGAGTTTGCGTCTCTGTGAAACCGTGGCCATACTGCACGCGCAGGCCGCCACGGCGGGCGGCCGGTGGCGGGGGAGGTCAGGATGAGCCTCGGTGTCGACAAGGAGCGCCAGGATCACATGGTCGTGCTCGCCGCCGACGGCGACGACCGGGAAAAGCGGGAGATGGCCACAGTCCTGCGCAGCCTCGCGCAGGCCATGGAGGATCAGGACGTCGTCGGCTGTCCTCTCCTCGTCATGGAGAAGCGCTGCTACGAGCGGCTACTGGGCCTGCACCGCCGGGCGGCTCGCGCTGCCGGCGGCCTCCCGAAAACCTGAGCGGGGCCTCTGGAATCCCGCGGCAGCGCCTGGATTTGGGCCGGGCGTGTGCGATTTCACAAAAGCGCGCTGTAGGGTCTGGCCATCGCCCCGCAATGGGTCTAGAGTCGTCGTGTTTCGAAACCACGGCGAGAAGTCCTGCTGCGGACGATCTCCCGACAGCGAAAGGATCCGAGATGATCGCTCAGCGCTATCGCCTGCTGCTGGTTGCAGTCGCCGCACTCGCGCTGCTGCCGACGGTGGCATTCGCCCAAGACAAGGTCCTCGAACTCGACAACCCGCCCGGCCGGGAGCCGATCCCGCCGGACTGCTCCAGCTGGCACGAGCTGTGGCCCGCCTTCTGCGGGATCGCTCACCAGGACAGCCTCCACGATAACGGAGACGGCGTCCTCTCCGCCTGCGACTACATCTATCTGGATGGTCTTCGCTACCACGTCGACTGGGTCGGCCCCACCTACTGGCTGGACTGCGAGCTCATCCTCGAGCCGACGGACTATCAGCCCGGCAATCCTGTCTGCCAGATGTGGATCGAGATCTGGCCCGACTACGGCCAGCAGTGGCATGTCGACCAGTGGCAGGACAACGGCAACGGCGTGGTGGACGCCTGCGATTTCATCACCGTCAGCGGCGGCGGCGAGATCTGGATTTGCCACGTCAACGAGGTGCGCACGAACATCCGCGTCACCGGCGA
>VGXI01000210.1 GCA_016873475.1 bacterium
GCCTCATCGATCCGCTCCTGCCTAGCTTCACGGTGACGACCGAACCGGGCAACCTCGTGGCGCTGAGCAACGCCGGCGCCTTTGTCGGCGCGGCCTTCGCGGACGCCACGGGCGAGGCCGTGGTGCTGATCACGGGGACGCTGCCCGATCCCGGCGAGTTCGCGATGCTGACCGTGAGCGGCTTCAACCGGCTCACGCACGTCGAAGACGTGCTCGTGGCCGTGCTCCACGCGGGCACGCTGGCCGGCGCGGTGACGAACGCGAGCAACGGCGGCACGCCGGTGGCGGGCGTCACGGTGCGCGTCGTCGAGACGGGGCAGAGCTTCCTCAGCCAGGTGGGCGGCGCCTACAGCGGCCCGGTGCAGGAGGGCAGCTACAGCATCCGCGCGCAGCACCCCAGCTTCGCGACGGTGACCGTGAGCGGCGTGAGCATCGTCGAGGATCAGACGACGACGCTGGACTTCTCCCTCGTCGACGTGCTCGGCCCGGCCTTCACGGGCACGACGGTGCTGCCGAACACGGATGACACCGTGGGGCCCTACGTCGTGCAGACGCAGCTCAACGACTACTCGGCGATCGCCAGCCAGCGCTGCTTCTACCGCGTGAGCGGCGGCGCGCCGGTGGAGATCCCGCTCGAGACGGTGAATCCGCTGACGGGCATCTGCGAGGCGGAGATTCCCGGCCAGCCGGTGAACTCCGAGATCCGCTACTGGCTGGAGGCGACGGACATCGCGGGCAACGGGAGCCGCGATCCGGTCGATCCGCAGGCCAACTACAGCTTCTGGGTGCTGAACAGCCTGCTCGTCGCGGACGAGGACATGGAAGCCGGCACGGGCTGGACCGTGGGCGGCGCGGGCGACGACGCCACGAGCGGTCTCTGGACGCGCGTCGACCCGATCGGCGTCTGGAACGCCGGCGTCGAGGTGCAGCCCGAGAACGACGCCTCGCCGGACGGCACGCTCTGCTTCATCACGGGCAACGCGGAGACGGGCAGCCAGGGCGCGGACGACGTGGACGGCGGGCAGACCACGCTGCTCAGCCCGGTCTACGACCTCTCGGACGCGATGGCCGTGACGCTCAGCTACCGGCGCTGGTACACGAACGACACCGGCAACAACCCGGGCAGCGACGTCTGGCTCGTGCAGGTGACGAGCGACGGCACGAACTGGGTGAACCTGGAGAGCACGGTCGGCAGCGCGCGCGAGTGGCGCCTGATGAGCTTCCTGCTCGACGACTACATCGAGCTGACGAGCACGGTGCGCCTGCGCTTCATCGCCTCGGACGAGGGGAGCGGCTCGCTCGTGGAGGCGGGCGTGGACGAGGTGATGCTCAGCGGCTTCGCCGATCCGACGGCGACGGCGGCGGGCGAGAGCCCGGTCGCCGCGCTCGTGCTCTTCCAGAACGCGCCCAACCCCTTCAACCCGAAGACGACGATCCGCTTCGCGCTCCCCGCGCCGAGCGCGGTGCGCCTGGCCGTCTACGACGTTCAGGGCCGCCTCGTGCGCGAGCTGCTCGCAGGGCGGACGCTGCCGGCCGGCACGCACGACGCCGTCTGGGACGGCCGCGACGCCGCGGGCCGGGCGCTGGGCAGCGGCGTGTTCTTCTATCGACTCGAGGCGGCGGGCGAGGTGCTGCAGGGTAAGATGATCTTGATCAAATGAAGCCCGAGCCCCCCTGGCGCGCGCGCATTGGCGCGCGCGAGCGGAGGGGGTGAGCGCCTCAACGGCCGTGGCGCCGACGCCCGCGAGCACCCTCGCGCACGAACGGGGGGCTGTTGGCTCCCCTTCTGCGTGTGACATTGTATCCCGAATGAAATATCGCGTACATGTCGCCTAATTGCTCGCTACAATCGCGGTTGTGTGCTACTGTGATTCAGCTTCGCCTGATCTCGGATCTTCCGCAGAACGGCAGGCAAGGAGCCGTGCCCTGCGGCTCGCGCCGCCTTCGATTTCTCACGTGAGTCTAGGCTATCCCAACACGCCACCAGGAGGACCCTCCGATGAGATGGGTTTCAGGCCTTTTCACCCTTGCCCTGCTGCTATGGGTCACCGCCGCTGCTGCGGCCGTGCCTCAGACGATCAGCTACCAGGGAATCCTGCGCGATAGCGGCGGCACCATCGTCGCCGACGGCAATTACAACCTCAGTTTCCGCATCTACAACGTGGCTTCCGGTGGCTCGGCGCTCTGGACCGAGGCGCAGACGCTCGCGGTCCAAGACGGCGTCTTCAACGCGCTGCTTGGCAGCGTCACTGCGCTCGCCCTGGACTTCAACTCACCGTACTGGCTGGGTGTCACCATCGCGGCCAATCCGGAGCTGACGCCGCGCATCGCCCTGGCAGCCGCGCCCTACGGCCTCAACGCGGATCGCCTGGACGGCCTGAGCAGTGGCGACTTCGCGGCCTCGGTGCACAGCCACTCGCTCGACGCGCTGACCGATGTGAGCGTCCCCGCGCCCACGAGCGGCCAGGTACTGACTTTCAATGGCGCCAACTGGGACGCCCAGACGCCCGTGGCCGGTGGTGACGACTGGGACAACAGCGGCGGGAACATCTACCGTCCCTCGGGCAAGGTGGGGATCGGTACGGTGCCGGCGAAGCCGGCGAACCCCGATGAGGGGACTGCGCAGCGCCTGGGCCGGGACGCCAACTACTCGAAGCTCCAGATCTACTCGTACACCCCGGACGCCGAAGGCGGCCTCCTCGCGCAGCTCTTCGACAACGACAACAACAGCGACGCACGCGCGGCAATCTATGGCCTGCGTAGTTCGGGCCTGAGCAATCCCGGTTCGGGTTTCGCCCCCTATCAGACCAACAATGCCATTACCGGCTTCAACATCTGGGGTGACAGCTATAGCTTTGGTGTCGCGGGCTACAGCTACTTCGATACTCCGCACACGGCCGGTGTGTTCGGCGCCAACCAGAATGGCGACTACTGGGCCGCGCTGGGCTACATGGATCCCAGCTTCACGGGATGGGGTCTCTACACGCCGAGCGGCGGCTACTTCGGCGGCCGGGTCGGTATCGGCACGGCGTCGCCCGATCGCCCGCTCGAGGTGAACAACCCCGGAGGCCCCGCCATTCTAGGTGAGGTCACCTATGTCGGCTATCAGGACTACGTTGGCGTCGAAGGCCTCTCGGTGCCGGCGGATTACTACGGCATCGGCGGGAAGTTCACGGGTGGCTACTACGGCGTCATCGGCCAGGTCAGCTCCACCGGAGGCAGCAGCTACACGGGGGTCATCGGCCAGACCTACGGCAACGGCACCAAGTTCGGCGTCTACGGCTACGCCTTCGGCAACGACGTGAACTACGGCGTCTACGGCTACGGAGACGGTGGCACCACGAACTACGCGGGCTACTTCGTTGGTAACGTCCACGTGATGGGCACGCTGAGCAAGGCGGCCGGCTCCTTCAAGATCGACCACCCGCTCGATCCCGCGAACAAGACGCTCAGCCACAGCTTCGTCGAGAGCCCGGACATGATGAACGTCTACAACGGCAATGCGGTGCTGGGCGCCAACGGCTCCGCTTGGGTGGAGATGCCCGCGTGGTTCGAGGCGCTCAATCGCGACTTCCGCTATCAGCTCACTGCCATCGGTGCTCCCGGTCCCAACCTGTACATTGCTGAAGAAATGACTGGAAACCGCTTCCAGATCGCCGGTGGCCAGGCGGGCATGAAGGTCTCGTGGATGGTGACCGGCATCCGCCAAGACGCCTATGCCAATGCGAACCGCATCCCCGTGGAGGAGATCAAGAGCAGCAAGGACCAGGGCCGCTATCTGAATCCGGAGGCCTTCGGGATGCCCGAGAGTATGGCAGTCGGCTTTGATGAGCAGCGCGCGGCTCGCCAGAAGGGAGCGAACTGATGCGTCAGACTTTCTTGATCCTCGGTGCGGGGGCGCTGCTGCTTGCGGCCGCGGTCCCGGGTCGTGCGGCCATCGTGATGCCGCGCAGCGTCATCGGCAGTGGTGCCGGCGGCGGCGCCGGCGGTGGTTACCAGATCAATGGCACGGTAGGGCAGGCGGCCATTGGCCGCCTCGGCGGTCCCACTTGGCTGCACGAGGCAGGCTTCTGGTCGGGACCACCCGTGCCCACGGCAGCCGCGACAGTGCCCAACAACTTCTGGATCGGGCAGAACTATCCCAACCCCTTCAACCCGACGACTACCATCCGTTACGGCCTGGCCAAGGCCGGACCGGTGGAACTCTCGCTCTACGATCCAACGGGGCGGCGGGTGGCAGTGCTCGTGAATGAGAACCAGGCGGCCGGTGTCCAGGAGGTCACGCTGAAGGCGGATGACCTGGCCAGCGGCGTCTACTTCTATCGACTGGTCGCCGGCGACTTCCGGCAGACGCGCAAACTCGTGCTGATGAAATGAGGCGCCAGCAAGGGGGAGCCACGCGGCTCCCCCTTGCCTTTTCGACCTGCCACGCTACTTTCCAGGCGTGAAAACACTGCTCCTGCGCAAGCTGCCGCCCCTGGAGGTCTTCCGGCGGCTACTCGGCCCGGCACTGGCCGAGCGTCTGGCGCGGGAGGGTTACCGCATCCTCGTCGTCAATCCGGGCTCGACCTCGACCAAGGTCTCCTACTTCGAGGGGATCGAGAAGCGGGCCGACTTCGAGGTGCACGTCGGGCCCGACGAAGAGGACGGCCCCGCGGCCCGCGCTGCCACCATCGAGCACTGGTTGGGCGAGACGGGCATCGACCTGACCCGTCTGGACGGCATCGCCGCTCGCGGCGGCGTGCTGCGGCCCATCCCGAGTGGCACCTACCCGATCAGCGAGGCCCTGCTCGGCGACCTCGCCAACCCGCGTTTTCAGCACGCCTCGAGCATGGGCGTTCCCATTGCGATGGCGCTGCGCAGCCGCGGCGGGCGCGAGATCCCGATCACGGTCACCGACCCGCCGATGATCGACGAGGTCGAGATCGAGTGCCGCATGACCGGCCTGCGCGAGTTCAAGACCGACGGCACCGCCGCCCACTACCTGAACCACCGCGCCGTGCTGCGTTTGAGCGCCTGGGAGTTCGGCATCGACCCCAACGAGGCGAGCGTTGTGAGCGCTCACCTCGGCGGCGGCTTTTCTTTGATCCGCCACCACCGAGGGCGGGCCGTGCGCGTGATCAACGCCTTCGGCGGTCTGCCCTCCATGAATCGCTGCGGGAACCTACCGATCCACG
>VGXI01000211.1 GCA_016873475.1 bacterium
TTCTGCAGCCGATCATCGCCTTGCCGTCCAGCGCCTCCAGCCGCTTCTCGTAGTGCTCGACGATGTCGCGCGCCACGATCTCGAGCCGCTTCTCGGCGCCCACGACAGCCTCGAGCTGAGCCCACTTCGTCTTGAGCTTCTCCTTGCGCTCGACCTCCTCGCCCTCGGTCGCCTCCTCGAACTCGGGATCGATCTTCGGCCGCTCGGCCTCGTCGAGCCCCAGCTTGGCCAGCCGGCTCTCGTAGTAGATCGGCACTGTGGCCCTGTCCGCCACCGCGCGCTGGATATCGTAGACGCTGATGGTGTCCCCGAAGACCGCACGCGTGCTCAGGTCGGCACGCTCGATCGGCGTACCGGTGAAGCCCATGAACGAGGCGTGCGGGAGGGCGTCCCGCATGTGGCGCGCGTAGCCGTCGATGAAGTCGTACTGGCTCCGGTGCGCTTCGTCGGCGATCACCACGATGTTGCGGCGTTCGGAGAGCTTCGGGTGGCGGTCACCTTTCTCCTCGGGGAAGAACTTGTGGATAGTCGTGAAGACCACGCCGCCTGCTGCCACCGATAGCAACTCGCGCAGGTGAGCGCGGCTCTCGGCCTGCACCGGCGGCTGGCGCAGGAGGTCCTGGCAGCGGGAGAAGGTACCGTGGAGCTGGTCGTCGAGATCGTTGCGGTCGGTGAGGACCACGATCGTTGGGTTCTCCATCGCCGGCTCGCGGATGATGCGCCCCGCATAGAAGGCCATGGTCAAGCTCTTGCCCGAGCCCTGCGTGTGCCAAACGACGCCCACGCGGCGGTCGCCCGGCTTGCCGCCGGGCTGCATGCCCGCCTCGTAGCGGCCACGGGTCTCGGCCGCGCGCTCTGCCTGTGCCGCGCGAAGGGTCTCCCCCACCGCAACTCGCACGGCGTGGTACTGGTGGTAGCCAGCCATCTTCTTCATTGCGCGCGCGCTGCCGTCGTCCTCGAAGACGATGAAGTCGCGGAGCAGGTCGAGGAAACGCTGCGGGGCCAGTAGGCCCTGTATCAGAACCTGGAGCTCGGGCATGTGGGCATCAGCTAGCCCTTCGCCCGAGATGGTACGCCAGGGTTTGAACCACTCCCGCCCGGCGGTGAGTGTGCCGACGCGGGCCTCGATCCCATCGGAAACGACCAGCACGGCATTGGTCGCGAAGAGCGCCGGGATCTCGGCCTTGTAGGTCTCGAGCTGGTGGAAGGCGGTCCAGATCGTCGCGTCCTCGTCGACCGCGTTCTTGAGCTCGAGCACGGCGAGCGGCAGGCCGTTCACGAAGAGCACCACGTCCGGCCGACGGGTGTGCCGGTTCTCGACCACGGTGAACTGGTTGACCGCAAGCCAGTCGTTGTTCGCGGGCGTGTCAAAGTCGATGACCCTCGCTTGGGCACCGCGGATCTCGCCCGCCGCCGTGCGGTACTCGACCGTTACGCCATCCACGAGTAGCTGATGGAGCGCGCGGTTGCGTTGAACCAGATCGGCACCCTCGGGCCGAGTGAGCTTGCGGAAGGCGTCATCCAAGGCCTCGACGGGAAGCGCGGGGTTGAGGCGGGCGAGTGCGTCGCGCAGGCGCTGCGCCAGCGCCACCTCACCGTAGTCGGCCCGCTCGGCGGTGGGCATGTCGGGTGCGATCTCCGGCCCGTGCGCGACCTGCCAGCCCCCAGCATCCAACCAGCCAAGGGCTGCAGCTTCGACCGTCGACTCGCTAAAGGCCGTCACGACGGACAGATTCTCCCTGGATAGCCTTAAAAAGCCATCCCATTGTAATGCTATCAGTTACAGCTTTCACGGTCTCCTCTCCCGGACAGGCGCTTAAATAGGCCTCAGGCCCAGAATGGCAGGTACCGAGCGAATTTTACAGATTCGGTGACGCCGCGCTCGCTCATGACTGGTCGTCCCCTAGGAGATTCAGCACGAGCCGGATCATCAGTTCCTTCTGCGCCGGATCGCTCTCGGCGATGAGCAGGGCGAGCGCCACCATCGCGTTGTCCGCGAGTCGCGGGCTCCCGTCGGGCCGTAGCAACAGGCCGTTGCGCCGCAGGTACTCGAGGAATAGCAGCGTCCCGATGCGCTTGTTGCCGTCGCTGAAGGGGTGGTCTTTGATGACGAAGTAGAGGACGTGCCCAGCGCGCACCTGCGCGCTCGGGTAGAGCGGTTCGCCGCCGAAGGTCTGCTCGATGGCACCGAGGATCCCGGCGAGTCCATCGCCGCGCTCCTGCCCGAAGAGGCTGCCGGCCTCGCCTCGGCGCGCGAGATCGGAGCGCAGGCTCGCGGCGGCAGCCCGCGCATCGTCCAAAGAGAGCGCTGCGGTAGGCGCTACGGCACGCGCCGGCGCCTCCGCCAGTCGCCCTTCGTCGTACTCCAGCAGCAGCCGCCAGGAACGGGTGTAGCGCTGCACCACATCCAGCACGGCGCGGCCTTCATCCGTGACGAGGGCATGGGCCGTCAGCGTGCGGGCCAAGAGCCCCACCGCCTGCTCGATCTCGCCCAAGCCCCGCTCCCGCAGGCGGCGCTCGTGCAGCGTGTAGCCGCGCAGCAGGTGCTCGCGCAAGGTGTTGGTGGCCCAGATGCGAAACTGCGTACCGCGCAGCGACTTGATCCGGTAGCCGACCGAGATGATCGCGTCGAGGCTGTAAAGCCCGACCGGCTTGTCGGACCCGGCAATGTGCAAAAAATGCACATTGCTGTCCTCGTCGAGCTCCCCCTCTTTGAACACGTTGCGGACATGCTTGGTGATGACTGACCGCTCCCGCCCAAACAGGTCGGCCATCTGCTGCTGCGTTAGCCAGACCGTCTCGCGCTCCAGCCGAACGTCCACCCGGACCTGGCCATCCGGCGCCTGGTAGACGACGACTTCCCCGCCGGCTTCAGCTCTGCGCTCGGCCACCATCAAGCTACCCTTCCGGCGAGCTTCTCCGCGTCCCTCACCCGCAGCTCGCCGGAGATGAGCTTGGGCAGCAGCGTGTCGCGCAACGCGGCTAGGGTGCGGGATTCGACCTCGCGCTTCCAGATCGAAGCGATCATTGGCTCGAGCTGCTTGCTCATTGCGTCCAGAAGCAGAGTAGGGGGCACCGGGAGCTTGGCATCGGAGAGGTGGTGACGCTGGATATGGCCCATCGTCGTTGCCTTCCCTGCCGCGATGTGCCGGAAGTCATCCAGATGAGCGTGCACTCCAAGGTAGCAGAGCCAGCGCGGGTACGTTGCCGATGTAACCTTGAACAGGTGCTGGTTCAGCGCCCCCTCCCCACCCGCCCACAGCGAGCACTCAAGGGAACCGGACCACGAAAAGAGGATGTCGCCGTCCCTTACGACGTAGTCCGCGTCGAGGTCCGCGCATGCGCGATCAGCGCCCGTGGTGTTGCCCGCGCGGAGCTGAGCAATCTTGATGACGGGCAGCGATCGATGATCCATAGGCGGGTACTTCTGCAGGGCTAACCCGTTGAGGAATCGCGCGATCTCGTCGAGGCTCTTTACCTCCCACCCCTCCGGCATCTCGCCGAGTTCGGAGTCGACGAGGCGGTCGGGGAAGAGGTCGGCGAGGGGCTTGGGGAGGCCTGAATCGCGGCCTTCGGCCTTGGCGCGGACGGGGTCGAAGTCCACGAACCACGACTTGAAGAGCGCCCGCGCCATCGCCTCCAGCGTCGCGCTCATCCGCCGGTTCAGCTCGATCTTGTCGTCTAGCGTGCCGAGGATGTGCGCAATGGCGCGCCTCTGGGCATCGGGAGGCATCACGATTGGTAACTGGGCCACATCGCGCAGATTCAGAGTCGCTTGAACCGTTGTGTTAAGGCGCGAGTCGATGATATGTCGGACCTCGGGTGAGCGAAGTGCGAGTTTGACCCAGTACGACCCGACATCTGCGCGGACTGGGATCACAGCGACTGCTCTGGCTGTGTTCCAGCCGGCAAGCGACTCCGGCACGACAGCTGCTTCGCCGACCGTACCGACGAGTGTAAGGAGCAGCTCGCCCCCCCTCAATCTGGTTCGCCCATAGGTCGCTTCGATTTCACGAGATACCCGCAGCGGATCGGTAGTTGCGATCCGCCCGTCGCGAATGTCGGTTACACGGACAATAGGAACTCCGTCACTCGTCGGCGCTCCGGGTTGGACGATACCGTACGAGATCGCGCGTTCGGGCTCAAGAAGCCGTTCAAGCGGTTCGACGCGCCACTCACCCGCTAGACCCACTTTCCTCTTCCCGCCCTCCTGCACTACCACGCATTCCTTCTCGATGATCCGCCGGAAGCTCTCCTTGGTCGTCGCCCAGGCCACCACGTCGACCTTGAACGGGAGGTTTGATTCGGTGAATGCCTCGGACAGCCGCCCCAGAACTGAGGCGGAAAGCGGCTCCTCGCCCATGACCGCCAGGTCAAGGTCGGAAAACTCCTTGGCTGTCCAGGCCACGCGGGAGCCGAAGGCGCGGACCTCGCGCTCCAGCACATGTTCCGCCAGGATGCGCCGAACCGTTTCGAGGTCTCCCGGCCTGATGTCAATCGGTTTCACGGATTCGCTGCTCCAGCCTGCCCAGGAGATACCGAGCCTCATCTAGGAAAGCTGGGATGACGGCCAGGACCTCAGCCGCTTTGGCTTCATCGTAGGTATGGTTGGTGGTTCCGCGGGCCTTCCGATAGTCCTGCCATACATCCCAACTGCTCAGCAGAAGCCCCTGCTCGCTTCCCGTTCGGATGAGGTCGGGAAACGGCATTTCGTCGATGCTCTGCGGGGTGGCGGAGGTCATCTCCAGAAAGCGCTTGAGCATCTTGTGGGAAATCTCGGGCACCGTCCCGAGTCTTGTGGAAAGCCGCAAATGGCGTAGTCTCCGGTTGCTATCCCAACCCCGCGCGGATGCGCGGGAAGACCGGAGGACTACGCCATGGACAACGATACCCCAACGACCCCCTGCATGCCACTGCCTGCTGCTGACCTGCGCGAGCTGATCCGCGGTCGGCTCCGTGAGGCGATCGAACAGCTCCTCGAGGACGAGTTGGCGCTTGCCCTGGGTGCGGCGCCCCGAGAGCGGACCGCTGATCGCGGTGGCTACCGCAACGGCGCGCTGACCCGGAGCCTGACGACCGAGTGCGGCCCTCAGGACTTGCGGGTTCCCCGTGGCCG
>VGXI01000212.1 GCA_016873475.1 bacterium
AAAATTGGCCACCTCGGATGCAAAGATAACACCACTCTTCTCGAGCATGCCTCCTTAAAGTTGACATACAGATGATTGATCCCGACAAAAAGACAACTTCAAGATGCTATATCTATGACAACGAAATCTATAGGTTGCATTGCCGGTTCGACTCGGGTATCTTCATCTACAAGCGGGAGGATAGGCCCCCGCTCAACGGTCTCAAACGCGGAGGTTTTCAATGGGCACCAAGGACACCGCCTCTTCGGGAGGCACCACCAGGGAGCCCGGGCTCCTGGAGTCGTTCTCGAACACCCTGATGGGCGTCGAGAACCCCGTCACGCACACGCTGCCCGACGGCACGGTCGGTCACGGCCGGACTGCCGATGAGGCGCGGCAGGACGCCGAGAACAAGTCGAAGTAAGGAGGTTGGGTCATGTCGAGCGGCTTCGATTTCGCCAAGTTCACCAAGACCACCGCAGTCCAGGTTGACAAGATCGATGTGGGGCTTGGTGAGCCGATCTGCATCTCGCACGTGTTCCACCCGAATCCGCCCAAGGAGTACGAGGCGCGCATCGATGTCGGCGGCGGCGTCAGGATCAACCTCGAGAGGGGCACCATCGAGCAGAAGTAGCTTGCCAGACATGCCCTCCTCGGGCCCCCGGCGGGATTCCCCCGGGGGCTTTTTGTATGCAAGATGGCCCACTTTTCCAAGAGTAGGCCATCTCCGGCCTTGACGACCACCCCCCGGGCTGGTACGAAGACACTAGAGGGCCATCGACGGCACTTTATCCATGAAGTAGGCCATGGCGCGTACACACCAGCTCCAAGACAGCGAATATCACCTGAATCCGGCCGCGCTCCGGAAGGTGATCTACGCCACCGAGTCCTTCCGGGACCGGTGCATTCTCAAGACCTTCGCGCAGACCGGCATCCGCCGCGCGGAGCTCGGGGCCCTCGACGTCCGAGACGTCGACCTCGAGCGCCGGCGGCTCCAAGTCCGCGAAGGCAAGGGATCGAAGGACCGAGTCCTCCCGATCACCGACGAGCTCGCCTCCGACCTCGCGCACCTCATCGGCAAGCGCAAGACCGGTCCGCTCTTTGTCTCTCTCCGCGGCTCCGCAGTTTCAGTCCGCCAGCTCAACCGGATCGTTGCCGACGCCGGCCGCCGGGCTGGTGTCGAGAACCCGAACCCGAAATACGCGGGCCAGCTCACCTGCCACCTCTTCCGGCATAGCTTCGCTAGGGCATGGAAGTCGAAGGGCGGTTCGATCGAGAGCCTTGCGAAGATTCTCGGCCATTCGTCCACCGCGACGACCGTGGACCTCTACGGAACCGAGAGCATCGAGGACGTTCAAGCCAACTATGAGCGGGTTATGGCTGAACTCGCGGGCTAGAAAGGTGGGCCATGGAATCCAAGCGCGAACCACTGCCGACCACACCGGCCTTCCGTGAAGCTCGAGAGGGGTTGCCGGAAGGCCTCCGAAACGACTTCGATTCTCTCGTCGAGATGTACCGCTTCTATGCGTTCCTCCACTACGAGCGGCCGTTCGTCTCCTACAAGATCCTCGCCGACCTCGTCCGCAATGGCTGGCGCCCGAGTGCCGATCCCCTTCCGGACTGATGTCTGCAGTGGCCGCACGCGGCTCGCAGAATCTAAGCCGGGACGGGCACAGCACGAACTACGGCAAGCTCCTCTTCCGTCAGCCCGAGGATCTCTGTCATGGCTTGCTCGATGCGCAGTCTCAAAGCCTCAGCTTCTCGTTCCTTCGCCGCCCGAATCGCCGGGGATCGTGCCTCCCAGACTTCCGACGTCGTCCTGACTGCCCGTTCCACAAGGCCCTCAACGCTCCGCCGCTGCTCCGCCGCAGCGCTGGGAATCGGCAAGCTCTCGATGAACTGCTTCCCGTGCGAATAGTAGCCGCCGCCGAAAACGCTTGTCCTAGAGCGCACCATCGCCTCGCTCAATGGATGGCATAGCACGGCAAGGAGGTAGTAGAGGGAACTCGTCGAGCCCTCCTTGGGCTTGGTGAGGTAGTAGGGCCCGTTGCCTCCTCCAGTCACGACGATGTTCTGGTCGTCGTAGGCGTAGCGCGGTTCGAGCGACAGAATGGGAAGGATGATCTTGGCGCAGTTGAACTTAGTCAGGCTCTGCGAACGGCCGTACTGGTAGAACTGCCGTTCGCTCGCACTCCCGCCGGTGACATTTCGGACCTCGAGTTGTCCGCGACGCGCCTGCAAGTATGCCCAGGCACCGGGATAGTCAGCCCGCATTTCTCTCGGCTGGATGAGCGACGCTCTCCGCTCACCCAGTCGATAGGGGAAGATGATGTACTTGTTGGGCTGCGGCCGCGCATATGCGTGCAGCTGCACATCGTGCAGGCAGGGCCGCAGGATCGCCCGCTCCAGTGTCCACTCGCGGCCATCCCAGGTGATGGAAATGCTGTCTGCGTTCTCCTGTTCCGCGACTACGATGTAAACCTCGTCTGCGCTTGTTTGCACGCCGACGAAAATGTCCGCTACATCACCAAGGGTCTCCGTCCAGGCGCTCCGGATTCGGTCGAATACAGCCCGTGCTGAACTCGCGGCAATGGTCCACGCCTCCTCACCGAGGCGGGTACCTGGGATTGTCTCGCGCTCACCGGCCTCGCCATAGCGCCAGCGCACCAGGTTGGCAACGCGCTCGAGGCGGACATCGGCGGCGCCACTCTTCGTGAGCACCAGGATGCACGTGTAGTTCTGCGCCCCAGCTCCGAACACCTGCTGCGCCCCAAAGTGCACCAGCTCGTCAACCAATCGACCTTCCGCGAGGAGCCGCCGCACCGCGCGTCCCGCCGTAAGGGTCATGAACTTGTTCGGCACGATGAACCCAAGCCGCCCCGCGGGCCCGAGCAGGCTCAGCGACCGCTCAATGAAGAGTGCGTACTTGTCGAAGTTGTCAGCCCGGGCCGTCGTGTAGGGAGAGCGGGGGCTCTGGTAGAACCCTACCTCTTCGGGTGAATACGCCACCATGTTCTGGATTCGGATGTACGGCGGGTTCCCCACGATAACGTCGAAGCCACCCCGCCTCATCTCCGCAGGAAACTCTCGAGCCCACGTGAAAGGACTCACTCTGTCTACCAGACCCGGATCTGCTCCTGGAGTATACGCGGCAAACTCCTCATGTGATACCAGGCTGTTTCCCTGCCGGATCTGCGGTGCGAGGTTCGGCAACACCGGCTCGCGCCTCGCTCTTTCGTATGCCTGCAGGGCTCCTGCTGTCTCGTCCTCTACCAGTCGGAGGAGCAGGCTGAACCGCGCAACCTCAACAGCGTTGGGGTCGATATCGACACCACGAATGGATTGAAGGAGGATCCGCCGCTTCTCCTCGAAGGTCAGGCGCCACCGGTTGCCTGTGACCTCGTAGATCCTCGCCCCAACGTGCTCGGCTCGATTGTGCTCCACGTACCACTTGAGATGTTGGTTGAGAAGCAGCTCGTAGAGAGTGTGCCAGGCTTAGTTGAAATTCAGAAGGCTCCCGATATGATGGCGAGGAGTTCGAAGTCTCGACCGTCACAAGAAGGGAGCATTGATGAGAAGCGTAGTACGGATTTCGGAGCGGCGCAAGCCGCGTGAGGTGTCGCAGGGCAAGCTGCTGCGGGTGGTTCAGGACGGCGATGAGCGGTCGCGGCGGCTGTGGGCGATTCAGGCGCTCTTGCCGGTGGCGCTTGAGGAGTTCGTGAAGGAGATACAGCGGGAGCTCGAGGAGCTGACGGGGCCGCGCTATCAGCGGGCGGCCGGCGAGGAGGATCGGGTGCGCTGGGGCCGGCAGGCTGGGTCGATCTTCTTGCTGGACCAGAAGGTACCTGTCGCGGTGCCGAGGGTTCGGGATCGGCGGCGCCAGGTCGAGGTGCCGCTGGAGACGTACCGCGGGATGCAGAGCCCGCAGGCGGCGGATCGGCTGGTGTTCGCGCGGATTCTGGGGGGCCTGAGCTGCCGTGGCTATCGCGACGCGTCGGCACTGGACCCGGAGAGCTTCGGGCTGGCCTCGTCGACCGTGTCGCGGCGATTCATCCAGGTGACGGCGTCGCGGTTGCGCACGTTGCAGGACCGTAGCCTCGCCGGTGAGGAGTACGTCGCACTGTTCCTGGACGGAAAGGCGTTTGCAGGCGAGACGATCGTGCTGGCGATCGGCATCCTGGCCAGCGGCGAGAAGCGCGTCCTGGGATTCGTGCAGACGACGACAGAGAACGAGCGGTCGTGCGCGGAGTTCCTGCAAGGCCTCGTGGAGCGGGGTCTGCGTTACGAGGACGGGCTGCTGTGCGTCATCGATGGCGGCAAGGGCCTGCGCAAAGCGATCAGCCGGGTGTTCGGTCGCCGGGCGGCGGTGCAACGCTGTCACTTCCATAAGCGGAGCAACGTGTGCGCGTACCTGCCGAAGAGCCAGCAGGCAGCCTGGCGCAAGCGCCTGAAGCGGGCGATGGATCTGCCAGGCTACAAGGAGGCGAAGGCGGCGCTCCAGCGCCTCGCCCGCGAGCTTGCGCTGGTGAACGAGTCGGCGTCGCGCAGTCTGCTCGAGGGGCTGGAGGAAATCCTGACCCTTCAGCGGCTGGGACTGGCGACCGAGCTGGGTCGCAGCTTCAAGACGACGAACGTGATCGAGTCCTTGAATGCGGGCATCGGCCAGCGGACGGACAAGGTGGACCACTGGCGCAATAGCAACCAGATCCAGCGTTGGGTTGCCGCAGCGGCGTTGGACGTCGAGCAGCGGCTGCACAAGGTGAGCGGCTACAAACATCTCGCGAAGCTCCAGGCCGCCTTGCAGGCGCAGGATCAGGCGAAGGCAGCGTGAGTCAACCCAGGGAGCCCGAGAATTTCAACTAGCAACGGCATTGACTCGTGACGTGGCGATCAAGGTTCTCGCCCCGCATCTCACCGCTGTTCCCGGGGTCCGTGCTCGTTTCGAGCGCGAGGCGCGCACGATCTCCCGGCATAGCCTTCCTCACATCTGCACACTCCACGATATCGGCCGGGAAAGGGACAATCGTCGGCACATTCCAGGACATGGCGCCAGAGCAGTTGGAAGCGAGGCGGTTGATGCTCGGAGCGACCTGTGGGCCCTGGGGTGCGTGCTCTGCGAGATGGCC
>VGXI01000213.1 GCA_016873475.1 bacterium
GCGGCCGTGCCGCTGGAGACGGCCCGGATCTCGTAGCCTTCCTTGGCCAGCATGATCGACAGGAAACGGATCATGCTCTCTTCGTCGTCGACGAGCAGGATGCGCGGCTGGGCCATTGGTGCAGCTCCCTCGCTTGGTGTCTAGACTGCGGTTTCAGTCGCCTGGACCACGCCCTCGGGCAGGTCCTCTTCGCTGCGCGCGCGCGCCGGCAGGCGCAGCTCGAACACGCTTCCCGGCCCCGCTTCCTCCAGCAGCTCGAGCTGGCCGCCGTGCATCTCGACGATGCGGTGGGCGATCGCCAGGCCGAGCCCCGTGCCGCCAGCCTTCGTCGTGAAGAAAGGCTCGAAGAGCCGCCCGCGCGCCTCGGGCGGCACGCCGGGACCGTCGTCCCGGAACTGCACGCGCAGTTCCTCCCCGCCGCCGGCGCCCGCGGCGCCGCGCGCGCTCACCGTCAGGTGCCCCCGCCAGTCCACCGCCTCGCAGGCGTTCAGGAGCAGGTTGAGGCAGACCTGGCGCAGCATACCGGGGTCGGCTTCGATCACCGCCGGTGCGCCTTCGGTCTGGAGCGTCAGCTTCAGCTGCTCGTCCGCCTCCGGCCGCTGGCGGACCAGGCGCAAGGCCTCCTTGAGCAGCAGCGCCGGATCGAGTGGCTTGGGCTGGGGCCGCCGCTCGCGCGTGAAATCGAGGAAGTCCGTGATCAGCAGGTTCAGGCGGTCGCTCTCCTTGAGGATCAAGTCCATCAGGATCCGGTGCTCGCCCGCCAGCGGCAGGTCGGCGGCCAGCAGCTCCACGCTGCCGGCGATCGAGGCGAGCGGGTTGCGGATCTCGTGCGCAATCGACGCGGCCAGGGCGCCGACTGCAGCCAGGCGCTCCTGCTGACGCATCCGCGCCCGCAGCTTGCGGGCCTCCGTCAGGTCCTGGAAGACCGCCACGGCGCCGGCACCGCGGCCGCCACTGCCGGCCAGACAGCTCGTCGAGATGCCCAGCGGCAGAGTGCGACCGTCGGTGCGGGTCACGTCCAGGCTGCCTCTCGTCACGGTTCTCCCGTCTAGCGCCTCGCGCAGGAGGGCGGCGAGCCCGCGCTGGCCTTCGATCGGCCAGCGATCCACGTGCTGGCCGATCATGCCCCCGCGACCCATGCCGAGGATGCGGGTCGCCCCTTCGTTCCAGCGGCACACCGCGCCGGTCTCGTCGAGCCCGACGAGTCCGCTCGGGATGGCCGCGATGATGTCTTCGGCCGTCCGCGCCCCTTCCTGAAGCCGTCTTTCGCTGCGCTCGCGCCACCGCCGCTCCGCGCGGATGCCGGCCAGGGTCCAGCCCCCCGCTGCGCCCGCGAGGACGCCGAGGCCGAGCACGAGGCCCGGCGGCGCCCCGAGCAGGCCAGCGAGGGCGAGGAGGAAGACGGTCACGAGCGCCGCCCCCGCCCGCCAGGCCGGGTCGATGCCTCCCCACTCCGCGTCGGGGCTCGCCACGCCGCGCCTCCTATCCGCCCGAGACCACGCTGATCAGCTTGAACATCGGCAGGTACATGGCGATCAGCATGCCGCCGACGATCAGGCCCATGATGACGATCATCACGGGCTCGATGACGGCGGTCAGCGAGTCGACCGCCGAGTCCACCTCGTCGTCGTAGAAATCGGCCAGCTTGCCGAGCATCTCGTCCAAGCGACCGGTCTCCTCGCCGACGCTGACCATCTGCGTCACCATCGGCGGAAAGGCGCCGGAGGCCCGCATCGGCTCGGCCAGGGTCGAGCCCCCGGTGACCGAGGTGCGGATCTGCTGAACGGCGTCGGAAACGACGCGGTTGCCGGCGGCGCGCGCCGTGACGTTGAGGCCGTCGAGCAGGGGCACGCCGCTGGAGAGCAGGGTGCCGAGCGTGCGCGCAAAGCGGCTGACGGAGCCCTTGCGCACGACCTGACCGATGACCGGAAAGCGCAGGAGGTAGCTGTCGATCCGCAGCGCGCCGCTCTCGGTGGCACGATAGCGCTTGAAGGCGATGAACCCGACGACGCCCAGCACGATCAGCACCCAGCCGTAGTGCTTCAAGAGGTCGCTCGCCCCCATCACGATGCGCGTGGGCAGCGGCAGCTCGCCGCCGAAGTCCGCGAACATCTGGGCGAAGCGCGGGATCAGGAAGAGGAGCATGAAGGCCGTTGCGCCCATGCTCACCCCGAAGACCACCATCGGGTAGGTCATGGCGCCCTTCACCTTGCGGATGAGGGCCTCCATCTTCTCGAGGTGCGTCGCCAGGCGCTCGAGGATCGTGTCGAGGATACCGCCCGTCTCGCCCGCCTCCACCATCGAGGTGAAGAGCTCGTTGAAGACGCCCGGGTGGTCGCGCAGGGCCTCGTTCAGGGTGGCGCCGCCCTCGATGCGCTGGGTGACGCGCCGCACCACCACGCGCAACTCGGGGTTGTCCATCTGCTGGGTGAGCACTTCCAGGCACTGGATGAGCGGCAGGCCGGCGCTGATCATCGTCGCGAACTGCCGCGTGAACAGTGCGAGGTCCTTGACGCGGATCCGCTTCTTCTTCGAGAAGAGCCCGAGCTTGGCCGTCTGCTCCTGGACCAGCGTGATGCGGATCTTCTGCTTGCGCAGGTTCTTGAGGACGTCCGCCTTGCTGTCGGCCTCCAGCACGCCGGAGACCCGCTTGCCGCTCAGCGAGATGCCCTGCCAGACGAAGCTTGCCATTGGCGTTCCCTTCGGCTAGGCGTCCATGTTCACGAGTTCGCCGATCATGTGCTGCAGCTCCATCGGGTCGCGGCTGCGACCCAGGGCGTCTTCCAGGCTGATCTGGCGATTCACGTAGAGCTCGTAGAGACTCTGGTTCATCGTCCGCATGCCGTACTTCTGCCCCGCCTGCATCATCCCGTAGACCTGGTGCACCTTGCCCTCGCGAATGGCGCTCTTGATCGCCGGCGTGCAGACGAGCACCTCCGCGCAGAGGCAGCGGCCGCCGCCGCGGGCGAGCGGGATCAGCTCCTGCGTGACGACGCCCTGGAGCACGAAGGCGAGCTGGGCCGTCACCTGAGCCTGCTGCGAGCTGGGGAAGATGTCGATCAGGCGGTGGATGCTCTCGTAGGCGCTGTTCGTGTGCAGGGTGGCCAGGCAGAGATGGCCGGTCTCGGCGATCGTCAGCGCCGCCTGGACGGTCTCCAGGTCGCGCATCTCGCCGATCAGGATCACGTCCGGGTCCTGCCGGAGCACGTACTTGAGGGCGATCGCGAAGCTCTCCGTATCCGCGCGCACTTCGCGCTGGTTGACGATGCAGCGCTTGTGCTGGTGCAGGTACTCGATCGGATCCTCGATCGTGATGATGTGCCCGGCCCGGTTCTCGTTGATCCAGTTCACCATGCTGGCCAGCGTCGTGCTCTTGCCCGAGCCGGTCGGCCCGGTGACGAGCACGAGCCCCTGCGTGCGCTTGGCGAACTCGCCGACCGCCGTCGGCAGACCGAGCTGCGCGAGGGTCTTGATATCGAAGGGGATCTGGCGCACGGCCAGGCTGACCACGCCGCGCTGCAGGAAGACGTTCGAGCGGAAGCGCGACAGGTTGGGGATGCCGAAGGAGAAGTCCAGCTCGCGCGTCTTCTCGAAGCGCGATCGCTGGTCCTCGTTCATGATGCTGTAGGCGAGCTTGCGCGCGACATCGGGGCTGATGCGATCGTCCCCGAAGCGCACGATCTCGCCGTCGACGCGGAACATGGGCGGCAGACCGGCTGAGATGTGCAGGTCGCTGGCCCCCTTCTCGATCATCTGACCGAGCAACTCGCGCAAGTTCATGTTCATCTCAGTCACTGTTCGTCTCCCTCAGTACTTCCTCTAGGGTGGTCATGCCCTGGGTCATCTTCCACAGGGCGTCCTGCCGCAGACCGATCATGCCGTCGTTGATCGCCCGTTCGCGCAGCTCGGCCGTCGAGGCCCTGTCGAGGACCATCTCGCGCAGGGTGGGCGACATCACCATCACCTCGTAGAGCCCAACGCGACCCGCATAGCCGCTGCCGTTGCAGCCCGGGCAACCGGTGCCCTTGAAGATCTGCGCACTCGCCGCGGCCTCCGGCGTGAGCCCCGCCTCGATGAGCACTTCCACGGGCAGCGCCACGGACGCCTTGCACTTCGCGCAGATCCGGCGCACGAGGCGCTGCGCCAGGATCAGCCGCACCGAGCTGGCGACCAGGAAGGGCTCGATGCCCATGTCGACCAGGCGGCCGACCGTGCTCGGCGCGTCGTTCGTGTGGACGGTCGAGAGCACGAGGTGGCCGGTGAGTGCGGCCTTGGTGGCGATGCTCGCCGTGTCGAGGTCCCGGATCTCGCCGACCATCACGATGTTCGGGTCCTGGCGCAGGATCGCGCGCAGGGCATTGGCGAAGCTGAGTCCGACTTCCTCGTTGATCTGGACCTGGTTGATTCCGGCCAGGTTGTACTCGACGGGATCCTCGGTCGTGATGATGTTGACGTTGATCGTGTTGATCTTCGTCAGCGCCGAGTAGAGCGTGGTCGTCTTGCCGCTGCCCGTCGGGCCGGTGACGAGCACCATGCCGTAGGGGCTGGCGATCGCCTTGAGAAAGTCCTCCAGCGGGCGCGGCTGGAAGCCGAGCTTGTGCAGGTCGACCTGCAGGTTGTCCTTGTCGAGAATGCGCATCACGATCTTCTCGTCGAAGATCGTCGGCAGGGTGCTCACGCGCATGTCGATGTTGCGGCTGCCGATGCGCAGCTTGATGCGCCCGTCCTGGGGGACGCGCCGCTCGGCGATGTCCAGCTCGGCCATGATCTTCAGGCGGCTGATGATCGCGCTCTTCAGGCGCGTCGGCGGGCTCATCATGTCGTGCAGCACGCCGTCGATGCGGTAGCGCACCCGCATGCTCTTCTCGTAGGGCTCGATGTGGATGTCGCTCGCCCCGCGCTGCACGGCGTCCGCGAGCAGGCTGTTGACGAGCTTGACGACGGGCGCGGCCTGGCTCTCCGCCTCCATTTCGCGCGTGCGGAGCAGTTCCTCCGCATCCTCGATGACGTCGACGTCCCTGTCGATCTCGCGCATCATCTCGTCGAGCGTGTTGGCGCGGTCGTAGTAGCGGTCGATG
>VGXI01000214.1 GCA_016873475.1 bacterium
CCCCGGCGCCGCCCAGGACTCGGCGCTCAATGCCCTGCTCGACGCCGAGGCCATCGACTGGGTGCTGCGGATTCCCGCCGACGTGCTCGAGCACGGCCGCTGCGAGTACCACGGCCGCGTGGTCAGCAACTTCACCCAGCTCGAGGCGCTGCAGGGCAAGCTGACGGAGATCCTGCGCGCCGAGCGGCTGCGGCGGCTGGACCTCGATCCCGCACTGCTCTCTGAGCTCACGCTGCGCGCCGACCTGCGCACGATCCAGCACCGCGGCGAGGCGACCAGCGAGGCCGGCTTCGAGTCCCTCTACTTCGGCACCCTGACGCTGGTGATGATCCTCTACATGACCATCCTGGTCTTCGGCTCGATGATCCAGCGCAGCATCCTCGAGGACAAGAACCAGCACATCACGGAGGTCGTGCTCTCGGGGATGAGCGCGACGCAGTTCTTCACGGGCAAGATCCTCGGCATCGGCGCCGTCGGCCTCACCCAGTACCTGGCCTGGCTGGTGCTCGGGGCCGTGGCCGCGGCACTCGGACTGCTCAGCAGCGCGAACCTGCAGGCCCTGCCGGTGCTCCAGCCGAGCACGCTGGCCGCGTTCGTCACCTTCTACGTGCTGGGCTTCCTGCTCTACGCGGGCCTCTTCGCCGCCGTCGGCGCCATGAGCACGACGGACCAGGAGGCGCAGCAGCTGATGCAGCCGCTCGTCATGCTCCTCGTGCTGCCGCTGGTGATCATGATCTACATCTTCCAGAACCCGGACTCGGCGGCCTCGGTCGTGCTGAGCCTGATCCCCGTCTTCACGCCCCTCGTGATGTTCATGCGGATCAACATCAGCGCGCCTCCGCTCTGGCAGATCGCCCTCGCCTACGGGCTCCTGATCGGCTCCGTGGTCCTCGTCTTCATCGTCTCGGCGCGGATCTTTCGCGTCGGCATCCTGATGACCGGCAAGAAGCTCAGCCTCGTGGAGGCCTGGCGCTGGGTGAGGCAGGCTTGAGCCGGGCCGAGGACCCCGCCAGCGAGCTGCGCGTCGGCCTGCTCCAGTTCGCCCCGCGGCTGGGCGATCGGGCGGCGAACCTCGCCGCCATCGCCGCCGGCCTCGCCGACCTCACGGCCGATCTCTTCGTGCTCCCCGAGCTGGCGACCTCCGGCTACGCGCTGCCCGATCGCCGGACGGCCCTGGCGCTCGCCGAGTCGCCGCCGGACAGCCCGGGGCTGGCGGCCCTGCAGGACCTGGCCGAGAGGAAGCGCGCCGCGATCGCGGTCGGCCTGCCGCTGCGCGAAGGCGAACGGCTCTACAACGCCGCCGCCCTGCTGCGGCCGGGCGAGGCGCCGGCCTTCTACCGCAAGCTGCACCTCTTCGACCGCGAGGGGACGCTCTTCGATCCGGGGGACCGGCCGCCAGCGGTGCTGACGGTGGGGCCGCTGCGCGTCGGCCTCATGATCTGCTTCGACTGGGTCTTCCCCGAAGTGGCTCGCTGCCTGGCCCTCGCGGGCGCGGATCTGATCGCCCACCCGGCGAACCTCGTCCTGCCCGGCCTCGCCCAGGCGGCCATGGCCACCCGCGCCGTCGAGAACGGCGTCTACGCCGCCACCGCCAACCGCGTGGGGGAAGAGCGCTACGCCGACGGCGAGCCGCTGCGCTTCACGGGGGCCAGCCAGCTCCTGGACCCGCGCGGCCGACCCCTGCTCGTCTTCGGGGTGGGGGAGACGCGCGGCGCCGTGGCGGCGATCCAGCCGGCCGCCGCCCGCGACAAGCGCCTGACGGCGCACAACCACCTGCTCGCCGACCGCCGACCCGCGCTCTACGCAGGCCTGCTCGCCAGCGAGGTGCAGGGCCGTGCCCCCGACGCCTGACGCTCGCTCCGCCCGGGCCCTCGCCCTCTCCCTGCGGCCGCAGCTCCCGCGCGAGGGCGCCCAGCCCGAAGCCGGCCTCCTCGATGCCGCCGTTCTCGTCCCCCTGCTCGACGGCGGCGCCGGGCCCGCGCTGCTCTTCCTGCGCCGGGCCCAGGACCTGCCCGACCACGCGGGACAGGTGGCCTTCCCGGGCGGTCTCCGCGAGGCGGGCGACGGGAGCCTCGCCGCCGCCGCGCTGCGCGAGGCGGCAGAGGAAGTCGCGATCGATCCGGCGCGCATCGAGCTGTACGGTGCGCTGTCGTGCGTGAGCACGCTCGCCAAGTACAGCATCCAGCCCTTCCTCAGTCTGTGGCCGCCGGGCGAGTACCGCGCCGCGAGTCCGGGCGAGGTGGCGCGCGTCTTCCAGGTGCCGCTCGCGTGGCTCGCCGATCCCGCCAGCAGCAGCGAAGTGGAGATCGACCTGCCCGGCCGCCGCCTGCGGGCGCCGGCCTGGTGCTGGGATGAAGAAGTGATCTGGGGCGCGACGCGGCGCATCACGCTGGATCTGCTCCAGCGGCTGGCCGCCGCCGGGGCGGCCTTTGGTCTTGAGTAGGCCCGCGCGTTCGACTAGACTGCCGGCTCCGCCCCTGACCTGCACGACGAGGCCGCGCTCTAGACGGGATCTGCCGATGGATTTCCAGCTCAGCGAGCAGCAGCGCATGATCCGCGAGATGGCGCGCGATTTCGCGCAGGGCGAGATCGAGCCCGTGGCCGCGCGCCTGGACGCCGAGAAGGCCTTCCCGCACGAGATCCTGCGCAAGGCGGCCGCGCTGGGGCTGATGGGGATCACGGTGCCGGCGGAGTACGGCGGTGCCGGCCTGGACACCCTCTCTTACATCCTCGTCCTCGAGGAGATCGCGCGCGCCTGCGCCTCGACCTGCGTCATCCTCTCGGTGCACAACACCCTGGCCAACGGCACCATCCTCCGCTTCGGCAGCGAGGCGCAGCGGCAGCAGTGGCTGCCGGACGCCGCGGCGGGGCGCACGCTGGGCGCCTACCTGCTCACGGAACCGGACGCGGGCAGCGACGCGGCCAGCCTGCGCTGCCGGGCCGAGGCGGCGCCGGGCGGCTGGCGACTGCGCGGGAGCAAGACCTTCATCACGAGCGGGGCCCACGCGGACTTCGGCATCCTCTATGCCGTCACCGATCCGGCGGCGGGGACGCGGGGCATCAGCGCCTTCATCCTCGACTTCAGAGCGGAGGGCGTCCTGCGCGGCCCCGAAGAGAAGAAGATGGGGCTGAACGCCTCCTCGACGGTGATGATCACCCTGGAGGACGCCTTCCTGTCCCAGTCGGCCCTGCTCGGCGAGCCGGGCCAGGGCCTCAAGATCGCTCTCGGCATGCTGGACGTCGGGCGCATCGGCATCGCGGCGCAGAGCCTGGGCATCGCCGGCGCCGCCCTCAGCGAAGCGCGCCGCTATGCGGGCCAACGCGAGCAGTTCGGCTCGCCGATCGGCCGCTTCCAGTCCGTGCAGTGGCATCTCGTCGAGATGGCGCTGCAGCTGGAGGCCTCGCGGCTGCTCACCTACCGGGCCGCCGCGGAACAGGCGGCGGGGCGACCGGTCGGCATGGAGGCCGCAATGGCCAAGCTCTTCGCGAGCCGGGCGGCCGTCTTCTGCGCCGAGAAGGCCGTGCAGGTGCACGGCGGCTACGGCTACCTCAAGGACTTCAAGGTGGAGCGGCTCTTCCGCGACGCCCGCGTGCTCGAGATCTACGAAGGCACCAGCGAGGTGCAGCACCTCGTGATCGCCCGCCAGCTGGCGGCGGAGTAGACGCCGCCGGGCCGGGGGCGGGAGGCAAGGAGCGAGATGAAGATCGCGGTGATGATCAAGCAGGTGGCCGATACGGCCGCCAGGATCGAGCTGACCCCCGGCGGCGAGGCGGTCAAGCTGGCCGGCGTCCAGCTCGTCCTCAATCCCTACGACGAGTTCGCCGTCGAGCAGGCGATCCGGGTCAAGGAGGCGGCCGGGGGCGAGGTGATCGTCTTCAACGTCGGCCCCGCCAGCGCCGACGAGGCCGTGAAGACGGCGCTCGCGATGGGCGCCGACCGCGCCGTGCTGGTGCGGGAGGAGGCCGCGCAGGCCCTGGATCCCGCGGGCCTGGCCGCGATCCTCGCGGCCCTCATCAAGCGCGAGGGCGACTGCGAGCTGGTCTTCTGCGGCAAGCAGGCCACCGACGGGGACAGCCATCAGGTGGGCCCCGCCGTCGCCGAGTTGCTCGGCCTGCCGTCGGTGACCTTCATCACCTCCTTCGCGCTCGCGGGCGGCGAGGCCACCGTGGGCCGCGAGGCGGACGGGCAGCGCGAGACGCTCGCCGTCAAGCTGCCCGCGCTCTTCAGCTGCCAGAAAGGACTCAACGAGCCGCGCTATCCGAGCCTGCCGGGCATCATGCAGGCCGGTCGCAAGCCGCGGGCGCTGGTGACGCTCGCCGAGCTCGGCCTCGCGCCGGCGCCGCGCGTGGAACGGCTGGGACTGAGCCTGCCGGCCGCCCGCGCGGCCGGCAAGCGCCTGGCGGGGGAAACGCCGGCTCAGGTCAAACAGCTCGTCGAGCTGCTGCGCAACGAGGCCAAGGCCGTCTAGCCGTCACCGGCCCCATCCCGCGTCGACGAGGAGGATCGAGGAATGGCAGCCATCTGGGTGTACCTGGAGACCGCAGGGCAAGCGCTGAGCAAGGGCTCCCTGGAGGCCCTCGGCGAGGCGCGCCGGCAGGCGGACGCGAGCGGCGGCAGCGTGACCGGCCTCCTCTTCGGCGGCCCGGGCAGCGCGACCCTCGCCGCGGCCGCGGGGATGCAGGGCGCCGACCGCGTCATCCTGGCTGAGGATCCGGCCTGCGCCGCCTTCAACCTCGAGCTGCAGCTGCAGCTCGCCCTGCGCGCCCTCGCCGGCAGCGAGGCCGAGCTGCTGTTGATGACCGTCAGCACGCACACGCGGGAGCTGGCGGCGCGCCTGGCGGCCCAGCTCGGCGTCGGCCTGGCCGCAGACTGCGTCGAGCTCCTGCGCGCGGGCGACGGTCTCGCATTCAAGCGCCCGATCTACGCGGGCAAGGCCTTCGAGACCCTGCGTGTGGCTGGCAAGCCCGCGATCGCCACCCTGCGGCCGAACAATTTCGCGGCCCTGCCCCCCCC